>JALZAI010000014.1 GCA_030948475.1 Actinomycetota bacterium | reverse complement strand
GGCGCGGTACCACTCGGCCCAGGCGGTGCCGGGTTCGTCGGCCAGGTACCACGCCGCGATGGTGGCGCCGCGCTGCCAGCGCCCGTCCGCAGGTTCGGGCGGTTTGTAGAGCGGGTCCCCGCCGTGTGGGATATGGCGTACGAAGATGCCGTGGACGCTGCCTGTGTCGACGTCGAGGGTGGTCACTTACGAGACAGGCATGTCCTCGAGCGTCGCGACGAGTCGCGACACGCTGCGGTAGTCGCCGGCCCGGATGGCGTCGACGGGGCGACGATCGTCCAGGCTCTCGATCGGCTTGATCAGCCAGATCGGGATGTAATCGGCATGCATGACCTGAGCGAGTCGCTCGACCAGGGACGTGAGTTCCAGGGCCCGGACGGCGTGCGCACCGGATGGCGCTCGTGTCCCGCGCAGCCACCGCCGCGCGCTGCTCGGATCACCGCCGGTCGCGTCCGCGAGATGTGCAGAGGTGAGGTGGCCAAGCGCCCCGACCCGCGCGATCTCCGCGGCCAGGGAGGCGTGAGCAACGGCAGTCATGACACCAAGGGTAGCTCGGTCGCCCGCAAAGCGCGCGGAAAACGCCCGCACGTAATCGGCGGCCTGGACTAAATGCAGCACAAATCGAACAGGCGCGAGTGCCGTACAACTCGCGTGCAACAACTCGCGGTATGAAGCGGTAGATCGGGGTCAGTCGTCGCCGCTGGGGAACACGTCGAAGCCTTTGTTCATCGGGGTTTCAGCCGTTTCCGGGGGGTCGGCGCCTTGATTTCCCAAGCTGACAGTGCGAGTTCGATTCTCGTCACCCGCTCCGCGCTCGCAGCGCCGGATTCCGGGGGTTTCGTCGTCTGTGGCTACCCCGGCGAGTGTGGTGCCGAGGGCGGGCGTCCGACCCGGGTGTGAGAACGCCGAGCAGCAGCGAGCGATGTTCGACGTGCTGTCGAGGAAATATTTGGGTGCCCGATCAGGGGCCACCGGCAGACCGAAAGGACCGCTCGTGTGCCGGCTGACCTCAACCCGCGTCGTCGAGCGGACGAAGCTCGTCCGCGTAGGACACCGACGTGCGGCGAAGTACCCCGCCTGCGCCGACCGCGTACTGGCCCATTCGCCATAGCGGCGGCGAGTAGGCGTGCACGCTGACGCTGCCTGCGTCGAGTCCGGTCAGGCGATGGATGTGGTCCGGACCGAAGCTGAATATCTGACCGGCCGGGATCTGGGTGGCAATGCTCGGACTCCCGACGGCCAGGTTGTGTTCGACGAGGCGGCCCTGGACGACGGCGACCGAGCCGGAGGAGATGTCGTGGTCGTGCCAGCCGGTGTCGTTCTGCGGCGTCCAGCACAGCACCCAGACGTCAACGTGAGAGTCGCGGTACAGGCAGACGTAGTGCCGCTCAGCGTCGTCGAACGCGACGTGCTTGCGCCACAGTTCGGGCGACGCCGCGACCGAGGCAGCGAATTCGAGCAACTCGGTCTGGCCCAGGTCGCGGTCGGGAAGATCGTCGTAGCGGGTGCCCGTAGCGGTCGCCGCGATCGAACGTGCGGTTCGGGCGGGTACGCGGTCAGCTGCCGGTCCGGCCGAGCTGCGGGCGTTCTCGTCATCGGCGAGATCCGTCCTCGGCGTGTCGTATGTCGGTGCGCTCATGCACTGCCTCCTTCCAGGAGTCGATGGGGGTTGGTCACGCACACCGCGTGCAGGGCCGCGTCGCCCAGATGCGGATCGGGCGGCTCGGCGTAGGGCCGATCGCTGCCCAGGACGATGACGTCGATTCCGAGCGCGCGGGTCAGCGCGTCGATGGCCTGCCGACCATAGGAGGAGATGTCGACGAAGACATCGCGGTCCACGACGAAGCGACCGCCGCCACGCGCGCTGAAACGCTCGTGATGCAGCGGCGCCAGGCCCGCTCCTGCGGCGAAACACAGGCGCAGGTCCGGCAGCATGCTCCTACCGACCGCGTGCCAGGCCCACCAGGCTGCCTGCAGTTGGGCGGGATAGTCGACCGCGGCGGCCCACCACCCCGGCGCGTTGGCGACGGCCGCACCAACCGGCCCGGGGTGGACGAGAACCGGACGGTCCAGTTCCTCGCACAGTCGCAACAGCGGGCCAGTAGCTTCGATGGCCGCCGGGTGCGAAAGCGTAACCGCCGAAACTTGCACCCCGACGAAGCCTGAGGTGAGCAAGCCCTTGACCGCGTCAAGGTCGGGCTCGCTCTCGCTGACGGCGGCCCAGGCGTCGAACCGGTCGGGCAGTTCGTGTACGCCGGAATGCCACGCATCGAGCAGCGGACGAGCCTGCTCCGGGACTAGTGCCTCGATCCCCAGCGGAGTGGACAGTGAGAGCAAGACCCGGCCGGTCTCGGCGTCGAGGCCAGCTCGAAGTGCCGGGTCATGATCAGCGGCGCGGACCGCGAACGGCGCCTCGCCAGCGGTGTGCAGCGTCCAACCGCGCAGCATGGGCGGGGCTACGCGGCTGCGTAGCTGATCGAGGAGCGCAGCGGGCCACAGGTGCTGGTGGACGTCCACCCGAACCAACTCGTTGATCACCGCGCCCTCCTGACATGGATTGTTGAACCGGTTCACTGTACCGCTTCACTGTAGCGATTCACCAATCGGTTGCGAATGCCGCCACGCCAACGAATGGCTAGGATCGGTCAGTGCGCGAGCGGGCGAAGCGAGTGACTCTTCGCGATGTGGCGAGCGCGTCCGGGTTGTCGACCTCTGCGGTGTCCTACGCGCTGCGTGGCCTGCACGTGCCGATCGAGACTCAGCAACGGGTTCGTGACGTGGCGACCCGGCTCGGCTACCAGGTCGATCCCGTTGCGCGGGCGCTGGCCTCGGGTCGCACCGGTTACGTCGGCGTCCTGTGCGGCTCGCTGCAAGACATCTGGCAGCAGAGCGTCGCGGCGGCACTCGGGCGGCAGCTACTCGAGTCAGGCCGGCACGCCCTGATCGTCGACGCGTCGAACAGCCCGGAGCTCGAGGAGGAACTCGCGAACCAGCTTGTCGACCAGCGGGTGGACGCGCTGATCGTCCTGTGGGTGGACCCGGGCGCCCGGCATTGGCCCGAGATTGCCCGGCGCACTGTGCTCGTATCGATCGGGGACGGCATCGCAGGCGCGGCCACCGCGGCGGAAGTCGTGTTCGACAACGATGCCGGGGTGACCGCGGCATTGGGCCTGCTGGCCGAGGCCGGACACCGTCGGATCGCGGTGCTGACGCCCTCCGCGCGCAATACTCCCGACCGCCCTGCCGAGGTGGCGATACGGCGGGTGTCCGCAGACCTCGGAATGCAGGTCAGCCTGCACATGTCCACGCACGACCTGGACGGGGCGGTCGCCGTTGCGGTGCAGGTGCTCTCCGAGCCGGAACCGCCCACCGCGTTCTTCTGCCTGGCCGACTCGATGGCCTACGGCGTCTACGCTGCGGCTCGTCAGCTGGGCCTGCGCATTCCAGATTACGTGTCGGTGCTCGGCTATGACGATCATCCGGTGTCTCAGCTGCTGACCCCGCCGCTGTCGAACTTCCGCTGGCCGGTCGATTCGCTCGTGTCCTACGCGGTGGAGCGCACGGTTCGCGCGATCGACGATAACAAGCGCTCCCGACGCATGGTGCTGACGCCCGTATCGCAACCACGAGGCTCGATCGGTGCGCCGCGGGGCCGCTAAGCCAAGTTCACTCAGTCCTCGACGGCGCCTGCCACGATTGCCTCACCGATCGCGGCAAGCTGCGCGATCTGATCTGCGTCGAGCCGGTCGATGACGTGGCGGCGCACCGCGGCCACATGGCCAGGAGCAGCCGCCTCCAGGACCGCGAATCCGGCGTCGGTGAGTTCGGCGAGCTGGCCGCGCCGATCGGTGGCGCAGTCGCGGCGCCGCACCCATCCGCGTTCCTCGAGCCGAGCGACCGCGTGCGAGAGCCGGCTTCGCGACGAGCGGGTGGCCTGGGCCAGCTCGCTCATTCGCAGTGTCCGAGCCGAGGCCTCAGACAGCCGGACCAGAATCTCGTAGTACGTGTGCGGGAGGCCGGCTTCGCGCTGCAGCTGCCGGTCCAGGGCGTCGAAGAGCAGGATCGTCGATTCGAGGTAGGCGCGCCAAGCGCGTTGCTCCTCGGCGTTGAGCCACCGCGGTTCACTCATCGGGCACCGATGGTAACCGTAACGCGGGGTGGTTGAAAGCTCAACCGATTGCGAGTAGACTCGAGTCATGTCGATCCACCGTCTCAACCACGCCGTTCTCTACGTCCGCAACGTCGAGCGCAGCGCCAGCTTCTACCGCGACGTCCTCGGCTTCGCGGCAATCGGCGACCTGGTGAGCCTGCGCGGCGCGGCCTTCCTGCGCGCCCCGGGCTCGACCAACGACCACGACCTCGGTCTGTTCGAGATCGGCGAGAGTGCGGCAGCCTCTCCCGCCGGACGCTCGTCCGTCGGCCTGTACCACCTCGCGTGGGAGGTCGACACCCTCGACGACCTAACGGAGCTGTCCGGGCGCCTGGCCGATGCCGGCGCGCTGGTGGGTGCGTCCGACCACGGCACCACGAAGTCGCTCTACGGACACGATCCGGACGGGCTGGAGTTCGAGATCGCATGGATCGTCCCCGCCGACCGGCTCGACGAGGTAGCGCTGAGCGGGCGCAGCCACATCGGTCCACTCGATCTGGACGGTGAGATCGCGCGTTACGGCGCGCACACGCCGGGCGGCATCGGGATCAGCCGGCTCGCTCCCGCGCCGGCCGGACCCAGCTGACGCCGCCCTGCGATCATCGCCTTGCTGGCTGCCGCAGGTTCAGCGCGAACCGTTCCGTGCGCGCCTGATCCATCTGTCAGAGTCGCCTCGGCTCGGTGATCCGTGCCGAGGGCTCCGTTGCCCTGCCATAGAATTCACGAGTGACTGCCCCGCCACCGCGCGCGCTGCTGCTCGAACACCTCCACTCCGACGCCGCGATCATCCTGACCTCGGCGGGCTTTCACGTCGAGAGCCTCAGCCGGGCCTTGGACGAGGACGAGCTCATCGGGCGACTTGCCGACGTGACTTTGCTGGGGATCCGGTCCAAGACCCGGGTCACCGAGCGGGTGCTCGAGGCCGCTCCGAATCTGGTCGCAGTGGGCGCGTTCTGCATCGGCACCAACCAGATCGACCTGGAATCCGCCAGCGAGCAGGGCGTCATCGTCTTCAACGCTCCGTTCTCCAACACCCGCTCGGTCGTGGAGCTGGCGATCGCCGAGATCATCTCGATGACCCGCCGGCTCACCGAGAAGAACGCGCTCATGCACGACGGCATTTGGGACAAGTCCGCCGACGGAGCGCATGAGATCCGGGGGCGGACCTTGGGCATCGTCGGCTACGGCAACATCGGCACTCAGCTGTCCGTCCTGGCCGAGAACCTCGGCATGCAGGTGCTGTTCTACGACACCGCCGACAGGCTCGCGCTCGGTAACTCCCGCCGCTGCGCGAGCATGCCCGAGCTGCTCGCCCAGTCCGACGTAGTGACCTTGCACGTAGACGGTCGGGCCTCCAACGAGAGCATGTTCGGTGAGGACGAATTCGCCGCGATGAAGCCCGGCGCGATATTTCTCAATCTGTCCCGCGGCTTCGTGGTCGACTACGCGGCGCTGCGCGCACGGATCACGTCGGGAGTCATCTCCGGCGCCGCCGTGGACGTGTTCCCCGTCGAGCCGAAGGGGCGTGGGGACGAATTCGTGTCCGCGCTGCGTGGGCTGCCGAACGTCATCCTGACCCCGCACATCGGCGGATCGACGGAGGAGGCGCAGCAGGACATCGCCCGGTTCGTGGCCGGCAAGCTGCGCGACTTCGCGCTCGAAGGCGCGACATCGATGAGCGTCAACCTGCCGGCGCTCGCGCTCGTCCAGCCTCCCGACACCAACCGTCTGATCATCGTCCATCGCAATGTCCCGGGCGTTATGGCGACGATCAACGGTGTCTTCGCCGAGCACAAGGTCAACGTCGAGGCCCAACTGCTGGGCACTCGCGGTGAGTTCGGATACGTCGTCACCGACGTCAGCGCGCGGATCACCGAAGAGATGCTCGAGGAACTGCGCTCGCTCCCGGAGACCGTCCGTCTGCGAGTTCTCTAGCAGTCGGTGGACAGCCCAAAGAATTGTGCGCCCCGTGCCGATTAGATCTCGGTCAGGCGGGGGCCGTCACCGTTAGGAGCTCCTACTGATGTCGTCTCGCCTCCGTACCGCCCTGCTCTGCACACTCGCCTTCCTCGCGTCCTTCGCCGTTGTGATCACACCCGCCTCCGCCGCCTATCCGCACATCGGCCACGGTTTCGGCTCGGCCATCGAGGGCCCTGCGCCCTACCAACCGCAGAAACGCTGCGCCCCGTACGTCCGTCCCGGCACGAAGCAGCTCGGGACGCTGCTGGTGAATACCTATCCGAAGACGGTCTGGTACTCGACTCGGCCGTGTGACGGCTCGGTCAGCGAGCACTTCGACGGCCGCGCGATCGATTGGATGGTTGCGGCCCACGTCGCCTGGCAGCGCGCCGACGCGCACGACCTTCTCACCTGGCTGCTCGCCACCGACCGCTACGGCCACGAGTTCGCGATGGCCCGCCGGCTCGGCGTCATGTACGTGATCTTCAACAACCGCATGTGGGGCTCGTGGAACAACACCTGGGTGGACTACAACGGCTGCACCGCCCCGAAAATGCAGGCGCCGAAGTACGCGAATGCCTGCCACCGCACCCATATCCACATCTCGCTGGACTGGCACGGCGCGATGGCCGAGACCTCGTTCTGGACGGGCCACGTCTGAGTTGCTCACTCGCGGGAAGCGACTCGCCTTGCGTGGGTTACTCGTCGGTAATATCGTGGGTTACCGGCAAGTAACATCGCGATTACGGGGGTGGGACGATGGCATCCAGCGGCCACAACGGCCACTACAGAAGCAATGTCCGCGACCTCGAGTTCAACCTCTTCGAGGTATTCGGCACCGGCGATCTGCTCGGCAGCGCGCCATTCCAGGAGCTCGACGCCGAGACCGTGCGCGGGATCATCGCCGAGGTGGCCAAGCTAGCCGAAGGTCCGCTCGGGGCGTCCTTCGCCGACGCCGACCGCAACCCACCGGTGTTCGATCCGGACACCAACTCGGTGCGCGTCCCCGACTCGTTCAAGAAGTCGTTCAAGACGCTGCAGGACAGCGAGTGGTGGCGCCTGGAAACCGTTCCTGAACTCGGCGGCCAACTCGCGCCGCGGGCCGTGGTGTGGGCCGTGGCCGAGCAGGTGCTCGGGTCCAACCCGGCGCTCCACATGTATATGGCCGGCGCGCCGTTCGCGGGAATCCTCTATCGCAACGGCACCGCGACACAGCGCAAGATCGCCCAGCTCGTAGTCGACAAGCGCTGGGGCGCGACGATGGTGCTGACCGAGCCCGATGCCGGCTCGGACGTCGGCGCCGGGCGGGCAACGGCCGCCGAACAGCCAGACGGCTCATGGCACCTCGAGGGCGTCAAACGCTTCATCACCTCGGCTGAGCACGACATGAGCGACAACATCATTCACCTTGTGCTGGCGCGTCCCGAGGGCGCCGGGCCCGGGACCAAGGGGCTGTCGCTGTTCCTGGTCCCGAAATTCCACTTCGACCCGGACACCGGTGCGCTCGGCCGGCGCAACGGCGCCTTCGTCACCAACGTCGAGCACAAGATGGGCCTAAAGGCCTCGACGACCTGCGAACTGCGCTTCGGCGAGAACCCCGACATCCCGGCCGTCGGCTGGCTCGTCGGCGACGTTCACAACGGCATCGCGCAGATGTTCCAGATCATCGAGCACGCGCGGATGATGGTCGGGACGAAGGCCATCGCGACGCTGTCGACCGGCTACCTCAACGCGCTCGAGTTCGCCAAGTCCCGCGTCCAGTCAGCGGATCTCACCCGGTCCTCGGACAAGGCGGCGCCACGGGTCACGATCATCAACCATCCGGACGTGCGCCGCAGCCTGATGCTCAACAAGGCCTACGCGGAAGGCATGCGCGCCCTGGTCATGTACACCTCGTCCGTCCAGGACCGCATCATCGTCGGCGAGCACCACGGCACCGACACCACGCTGGACGAGGCGATCAACGACCTGTTGCTGCCCGTCGTGAAGGGCGCCGGTGCGGAGCGCTCCTACGATCAGCTGGCCCAGGCGCTGCAGACCTTGGGCGGCTCGGGCTACCTGCAGGACTACCCGCTCGAGCAGTACATCCGGGATGCCAAGATCGACACGCTGTACGAGGGCACTACGGCCATCCAGGCCCAGGACTTCTTCTTCCGCAAGATCGTGAAGAACAAGGGTGCCGCGCTGGGTGCCCTCTCGGCCGAGATGACGGCGTTCCTGGCCTCGATCGAGGACGAGGGACGGCTCAAGGAAGAGCGGGCCGCGCTGCAGAAGGGTCTCGAGGACTTCGGCGGCATCGTGTCCGCGATGTTCCGGCAGCTGATGAGCGCCCAGGCCGACGTCCGCAACGTCTACAAGGTCGCCCAGAACGCCACCAGGCTGCTGCTCTCGGCCGGCGACCTGATGGTGGGCTACCTGCTGTTGCGGCAGGCGTCCGTGGCGCTGTCCCGGCTGGACGCAAACGGGGTGTCGGCGCGCGATCGGGCGTTCTACGAGGGCAAGCCGGCTGTCGCGCACTTCTTCGCGCTGACCGTGCTGCCCGAGCTGGCCGCCCGCCGGCAGGTGGCCGAGGGGATCGACAACGCGTTGATGGACGTCCCCGAGGCCTCGTTCTGAAGCTCGGCTCGGTCACTAGGTTCGGTCACTAGGCTCGGGATCGTGGTGCGCTGGATCGAACTGGACGGCGCGGTCAACGTCCGCGATCTGGGCGGGCTCCCGACGGCGGACGGACGGGTCGTGCAGTCCAGTCGGCTGATCCGCTCGGACAATCTGCAGGACCTCTCCGAACGCGACGTGCGCCGCCTCGTCGACGACCTGCGGGTGCGCGCCGTCGCCGACCTGCGCACCGGGGTCGAGGTCAGCTCTGAGGGCCCAGGCCCGCTGGCCGAGCGCCCCGAGGTCGAGATCCGGCACTTCTCGCTGTTTCCGGAGAGCGGCCAGACGACCGACGCCGCCGCCGAGGACGAACCGGTGGTGCTGCCGTGGCAGACGCAGCGGCGCGCCGAGCGCGTGCAGCACCGCGGCGCTTCCGGGGTGTACCTCGGCTATCTGGACGACCGCGCCGACTCGGTGCTCGACACGCTGCGCCTGATCGCGCAGACCGACGGGGCGACGATCGTGCACTGCGCGGCTGGCAAGGACCGTACCGGCGTCGTGGTCGCGATCGCGCTCGCCGAGGTCGGGGTGCAGCGCGACGCGATAGTGGCCGACTACGCCCGCAGCGCAGAACGCATCGAGGGCATCTTCGACCGGCTGCGATCCACGCGGACCTACGCCGGCGACATGGCGAACGCGTCGGCAGACCAGCACGCACCGCGGGCCGCGACCATCGAACGCCTGCTCGACGTCCTCGACACCGAGTACGGGGGTGCGCCCGGTTGGCTGCGGGCGCACGGCTGGACCGAGGCCGACGCAGCGGCGCTGCGGGCGAAGTTGCTCGAGCCATGACCGCCCGCGCCGACCTCGCCGTCACCGGTTCACGGGTGTGGATCGGCGACGGTTCCTGGTCGCACGGGCTCGCGGTACGCGCCGGCCGCATCGTCGCGCACGGCGCCGAGGTCGCCGAGCTGATCGGGCCGCGGACCGAGGTGCTGCACGGTCTGGGCGCGATGGTCGTCCCGGGGTTCCAGGACTCGCACATCCACGCCCCGCAGGCCGGGCGCAATCTCACCCACGTCGACCTGCGCGATCTCGCCAGCCGCGACGCTTACCTCGAGCGCCTCGGCGCCTACCTCGGCGAACATCCCGACATCGAGTGGATCGTCGGCGGTGGCTGGTCGATGGAGCACTTCCCGGGTGGCGCGCCGCACAAGGAGGATCTCGACGCGGTGACCGGCGCACGTCCCGCTTTTCTGTTCAACCGCGACGTCCACGGGGCCTGGGTGAATTCCGCGGCGCTGCGCCTCGGCGGGATCGATGCGGGCACGCCCGACCCCTCCGACGGGCGTTATGAGCGCGACGCGAACGGCGAGCCGACCGGGATGTTGCATGAGGGTGCGGCTTACAGCTATGAAGCCCACTTCGTCCCGAGCCCGACGCGCGAGCAATGGGAGCAGGCGATCCTCGTGGCGCAGCGGCACCTGCACTCGCTCGGCATCACCGCGTGGCAGGACGCCTGGGTCACGCCGCAGACACAGGAGGCGTACCGCTCGCTCGACTCGGCCGACCGGTTGAGTGCCCGCGTCGTCGGCGCGCTGTGGTGGGACCGACACCGCGGTCTCGAGCAGATCGACGAGCTCCGCGAGCGCCGGACCCGGGACGCGCGCAACTTCCACCCGACCACTGTGAAGATCATGGTGGACGGAATCATCGAGAACCAGACGAGCTCGATGCTCGAACCGTTCTGCGACGGATGCGGTGGGCACACCGACAACCGCGGCCTCGACTACGTCCCCCGCGAAGTGCTTTCGCCCGCCCTCACGCAACTGGACGCGCTCGGCTTCCAGGTGCACATGCACGCGATCGGCGACCGGGCGATCCGCAATGCGCTCGACGCCGTCGAGGCGGCGCGCCAGGCGAACGGCGCGAGCGACAACCGGCATCACATCGCGCACGTCCAGGTAGTCGGGCCGTCCGACCTGGGGCGGTTCGCGTCCCTCGACGTCGTCGCGAACTGCCAGACGTTCTGGGCGCAGGGCGAACCGCAGATGCTGGAGTTCACCATCCCCTGGCTGGGACCGGAGCGCGCCGAGTTGCAGTACCCGTTCGGCGACCTGTGGCGCTCCGGTGCCCGGCTGGCGTTGGGCAGCGACTGGCCGGTGACGACGGCGGATCCGTTGGCGCAGCTGGAGGTTGCCGTGCGCCACATCGATCCCGAGCACCGCGACACCGCGCCGTTCATGCCCGAGCAGTGCCTGCCGCTGGAGGTGGCGCTGTCGGGTTTCACGGCGGGGACCGCCTATGTCAACCACGACCCGGACGGCGCGACGCTCGGCGTCGGTACGCGCGCCGACTTCGCGGTACTCGACCAGAACCTGTTCGAGCTGGACGGACGGGTGTCGGACGCGAGTGTCGTGTGCACCGTCGCGTCCGGCGCGTTGGTGCACCGACCGGGCTGATGACGCTCGCGCCAGGGCGCGGATTGGCGGGCGAAACGGGTAGTCGGTGGTGAGTTGAGCTGCGTTATCCGGCTCCTCTGCGCCAACATTTCTCGAAGCTCGTCGCGAGGGCTTGCGGCCTGTGGTGGCTTGGGCCACGCTGCTGCCGACGGCCACCGGGTCGTCCATCGGCTCGCGTCAATTTGGGGGAATGGCATGGCAAGAAGGCTCCGGCGTGTACTGACCGCTACCGTGTGTGGCGGACTACTTGCGCCCTTCCTGGCAGCGGCTGCACCGGCGTCGGCCGCATCGGGAAGCGGACCGATCGTCGTCGTGTCCGGTCTGAACAACCCGCGGCAGCTCTCGCTGGTGCACGGCGACGTGTTGCTCGTCGCGGAGGCCGGCAAGGGCGGGACCGTGGGTACCATCACCGGTCCGGACGGTGGGAAGCAAGGGCTCGGGTACACCGGATCGATATCCGCGGTGCTGGCACCGGCTTCGGCGAGCGGCCAGCACCCGCACCGTATTGTCACCGGACTGCTCTCCGCGGCGGTCGCCGCTGGCGGCCCCGGGGGACCCAAAGGCAGCCAAGCGATCGGGCCCGATGGCGTGTCCGCGCGGTCGTTGAACAAGATCGGGATCATCGAAACGTTCTTCGGGCCGGCCGCGCCGGCACCGGCGCAGTCTCGCAACGGCCACCTGTTGACCGCGACCCCGTACGGTCCGGTGCGTCCGGTGGGCAACATCAGCGGATTTGAGGCCAAGCACGACCCGGACCGCAAGGGCTTCGACTCGGACCCCTACGCAGTGCTCGCCTACCACGATGGGTGGCTGGTGGCCGACGCCGCGGGCAACGACGTGTTGTTCGTCAAGCACGGGCATGTCTCGGTGTTCCATGTCTTCCCGAACGTGAAGAGCGGCCCGTGCGCCTCGCAGTTCGACCCTGCGCCGCCATTCGCGGGTTGTAACTTCGTGCCGACGTCGTTGGCCACCGACCGGCGGGGGAACGTCTACGTCGGCGGGCTGTCCAGCCTGACTCCGGGCCAAGCCCGGGTGGTCAAGCTAGATCGAGAAGGCGACGATGTGCTTCGGACGTGGGGGGGATTCTCAGCGGTCACCGGAATTGCGGTCGGCGATGACGGCTCGCTCTACGTCAGCCAGCTGTTCGCCCCGCAAGCACATCCGATCGCGCCGATAGTCACCGGAGTGCTCACCCGGATCCGTGGTGGGCACCGCACCAACGTCGACGTGCCGTTCCCGGCAGGGATCGCGGTCGATCAGCACGACAACGTGTTCGTCTCGGCGTTCTCGATCCTGCCCGATACCGGTGCGGGAATCCCCGGCGTGGACACCTCGGGTCAGCTCTGGCGGCTTCGGTTCTGAGCTGACGCAGTAAGACGAGGAGGGGGG
>JALZAI010000009.1 GCA_030948475.1 Actinomycetota bacterium | reverse complement strand
GGGGTCCCGGCGGATTCGCGCGGCGCCGGCACCGGCCGCGTCCTGCCGATGGACCGGGTCCCCCGCGCGTCCGGGATCGTCGAGGCCGTGGCGACGGCGGCCGACGGGCTGGCGTCCTCGCCGGTCGCCGTGGCGCTGGCCTGGCTGCGCGACCGTCCCGGTGTGACCGCGCCCGTGCTCGGCGCGCGGACGCTCGGGCAACTGACCGCCGCCTTGGCGTGCGACACCCTCGACCTGCCGCAGGAGATCCGTGACGCGCTCGACGACGTGTCCGCACCGGTGATCGAGTACCCCGAGGACGTCCGCTGAGCTCGGACCCGATCTTCGAGGCGTTCTGCGCCGCCGGACTGTGGCCCGGGCTCGGACGGACGCTGGTTGGCGCGCTCGCGGGCGCCGGCATCGACGGCCCGGGCGACGTGTCGGCGTCAACGCTCGCGCGAATGCCGAAGGTCGGCTCGACACGGGCCGCGCGGTTGCTCTCGTCGTTCATCGCCGCAGGGCCTGCGTACGAGGTTGCCGGGTTGCTCGTGCCGGCCGGGGTGGACGCGCGGGTGGCGGCGCGGATCGTCGACGCGCTGGGGACGCCAGCGCCGCGGCTGCTGCGCGACGACCCGTGGCGGCTGCTGTCGATCTCTGGAGTGACGATCGCCGAGGCCGATCGGGTCGCTCGGGCCGCGCTGCCCGGGGTGCGCCGCGACGACCCGCGGAGGGGTCGCGCGTTGGTGGGCTGGGTTCTGGCCCGGCAGGCGCGCGAGGGGCACACCGTGAGCCCGCCGGATCTCGTCCTCGACGAGATGCGCGACTTCGCCGGCGGCGACCCTGCTGCGGCCGTCGAGGCGGCTCTCGAGAGCGGCAATGTGATCGCCTCCGGTGAGCTGCTCGGCCTGGCCCGCTACGTCCAGGCCGAATCGGGCGTGGCCGAGGGGATCGCGCGCCTGCTCGCCAATGCGTCGCCGATCAAGGTTCGCGGCTCGGGCACGGATGCCCTCGACGACACGCAGACCTCGGCGGTCGACGCGGCGCTCGCACGGGGGGTGACGGTACTGACCGGCGGTCCGGGGACCGGCAAGAGCCGCACCGTCGCGACTCTGGTCGCGCTCGCCGAATCGGCAGGCAGGTCGGTCGCGCTCGCCGCTCCGACCGGACGCGCCGCCAAGCGGCTCGAAGAACTCTGCTCGGCGCCGGCGTCCACCCTGCACCGGCTCCTCGGAGCGCAGCCCCGCTCGTCCGCTGACGGCGTTCATTTCGACGGCGGGTTTCAGCGCGGCGCCGACTGGCCGCTCGACGAGGACGTGGTGGTGGTGGACGAGGCGTCCATGCTCGACGTGGAGCTCGCCGATGCGCTGCTGTCCGCGTGCAAGGACGGCACGCATTTGCTGTTCGTCGGCGACGCCGCACAGCTGCCCTCGATCGGACCGGGACGCGTGCTGGGCGACGTGATCGACTCAGGCGCCGTGCACGTCACTGAGCTGGCCCGGCTCTACCGGCAGGCCGAAGGCGGGACGATCGCTCGGCTGGCGACCGGCGTGCGTTCCGGCTCGCTGCTCACGGTCGACGACCCGACGCGGGAGGTGGTGGTGGTCCCGGCGCGCGGATCGGCCGATGCGGCGCATCGCGTCGTCCAGTTGGTGACCGACTCGATCCCGCGCGCGCTTGGCATCCCGGCCGACCAGGTGCAGGTCGTCACGCCGGTGCACCGCGGCAATGCCGGGACGATCGAACTCAACCAGGCGCTGAAGGCGGCGCTGAATCCGGGCACCGGCAAGCGGCGCTTCGACCCCGGCGACCGGGTCGTCGCGACCGCGAATCACCTGGAGGCCGAGCCGTTCGGCTACGCCAACGGCGAGGTCGGCATGGTCGACGAGGTCGAGGACGACGGGACGGTGGTCGTCGAGTTCGCATCCGGGCCGGCCGCGATCAAGGGCAAGGCGCTCGTCGACCTGGTCCACGGCTGGGCGATCACGGTGCACCGGGCGCAGGGCTCGGAGTTTCCCGCGGTGGTCGTCGTGCTGGCGCCCGAGGCCGGTGGGATGCTGTCGCGCCCGCTCGTGTACACGGCGCTGACACGTGCCCAGCGGCACCTGTCCGTGGTCCATGCAGTCGGACCGGTGCTGGCCCGCGCCGTCCGGCAGATCGGCACCCTCCCCCGCCGCACCCTCCTGCGAGATCTGTTGAGCCCCTAGGCCTGCGTTCCCGGTCGCTTTTCCCCGCTGGTGCTCGCTTGATGGCAGCCGAACCGGTCACCGGCAGGGAAAACACGATCGTTGCGCTCGGTCCCGACCCCCACTCCCGGCGCCGCCGTCCGCCGGGCGCCTTGAAGACTGGCGCGCGATGGGCGTTGAATGTCGGGCATGGACAGAGGTGCGCCTCCAGCGGGGGCCGATCCAGATTGGGAGTACGCGCCGCTGCGGATCCCGGCCGAGGTAGGCCGGGTGTCGGCAGCGGCGCAGCTGTCTCTACACGCGGAGTTCGGCGATTGGGAACTCGCGCGTGTCCAGCGATACGTGGACGGCACCCGCAGGGTGCTGTTGCGGCGAGAGCGCCGCACCGGCGCACTGCCGCTGCCGAGATTGCCGCTCTGAGCCGGCGCGCGCGCACAGCACTATTGGTAGGTGTCGCAGAACGCGAGCGATTAGTCGACATATAGCGCCCGAACGGCCCCGACCGTGTCGGCCTCTTCGGATCGCTTGTCGTCGCGGTAGCGAAGCACGCGCGCGAACCGCAGCGCCATCCCGCCCGGATACCGCGACGACGTCTGAATTCCGTCGAACGCGATCTCCACCACCTGCTCAGGACGCAGCCTCACCACATAGCCGTCAGTCGGACCGTCGGCAAGCTCCAGGAAGCGCGCCGTCTGCCAGTCGAGCATCGCGTCCGTCATGCCTTTGAAAGTCTTGCCCAGCATGACCAACCCGCCATCGGGATCGCGAGCGCCGAGGTGGATGTTAGACAGCTTTCCGCGGCGGCGTCCCGAGCCCCACTCGACGGCGAGCACCACCAGGTCCAGCGTGTGCACCGGCTTCACCTTCAGCCAGCCTGCGCCGCGGCGCCCTGCCTCGTATGGCGCGGACAGCGACTTGGCCAAGACGCCTTCGTGTCCGGCGGTCAGGGTGCGCTCAAGAAACTGCTGCGCGGCGGCCACGTCGTCAGTGATCAGCCGATCGACCCGCATCGATGCCGGGACGACGGAATCCAGCACCGCCAACCGCTGCGAGGTGTGGACGTCGAGGAGATCACGCCCGTCCAGATGCAGGATGTCGAACACGAACGCGTGCAGTGGCAGCTGGTCCGGTGACACCGTGCGCTTGCCGAAGCGCGACGCGGTGACCTGGAACGGATGGGGACGTCCGTCCGCACGCAGTGCGATCGCCTCGCCGTCCGCAACGAGTGTCCGGACGGACAGCGCCCGAACAGCGTCGACCACTTCGGGCAGGCGGGACGTCACGTCGTCGAGAGTTCGCGTGAAGATTCCGATCTCGTCGTCATCGCGGTGGATCTGCACCCGCGCGCCGTCCAGCTTCGCCTCGAAGATCGCCTCGCCGCCGAGGCGCTCGAGCGCGTCGCCGACGGACGTCGCGGTCTGGGCGAGCATCGGCCCGACCGGACGGCCGACCTGTAGCACGAACCCGTCGAGCGCGGCGCGTCCGCCAGTCAGTGCCGCCGACGCGACGGCCGGCAGATCACCGCAAAGCATGGCCGCGCGGCGCACCTCGCCGGCGGGGACGTCCGCGGCCTTCGCGATCGCCTCGGTCATCACGCCGAGCAACGCACCCTGGCGCAGCTCACCGCCGAGCAGCTTGCGCAGGAAGATCTGCTCCCCCGCCGTCGCGGTGCCGAACACCGTGGCTAGCAGCGTGGCGCGCTTGCCCTGCGAGCCGGTGCCCGACGACGCGCCGATCGCGGTGAACGCGTCGTCGACCGCCGCGACCGTCCAGGACGCGAATGACGCCGGATCGGGCAGCGAACGCAATGCCGCCCAGCCGACGCCGATCTGGCGCTGCGGCAGCTCGCCGGACAACCAGGAGACGACGGTCGCGACGTCCTCGTCGTCACCGTCGATCAGCAGATCGGCGATGCGCGCCGCCTTGGCCAGCCTCGACGACGTGGCGCCGACGTCGGCAGACGCAGCGGCAACGTCAGCCAGAGCCGTCACTGGATCAACTGTTGGCGAGGAAGCGATCGAGCACGCGCACACCGAACTTCAGCGCGTCCACGGGAACGCGCTCGTCGATACCGTGGAACAGTGACATGAACTCGAAGTCCGCCGGAAGTTGGAGCGGCGAGAACCCGAAGCAGCGGATGCCCATTGTTGAGAACGACTTCGCGTCCGTCCCACCGCTCATGAGATACGGCATCGGGATCGCGCCGGGATCCTCGGCCTTGAGCGCCGCCGACATCGCGTCGACGAGTTCGCCGTCGAACGTCGTCTCGACCGCTATGTCGCGAACCAGGAACTCCCGCTCTACGTCCTCGCCGATCAATTCGTCGATGGTCTCGAGCAGCGCGTCCTCGTGGCCGGGCAAGAAGCGTGCGTCGATAGTCGCGGTGGCGCGAGACGGGATCACATTCGACTTGTAGCCCGCTTCGAGCATCGTCGGATTTGCCGTGTTGCGGATCGTCGCGCCGATCATCCGGGACGCCGGGCCGAGCATCGGCAGCCATCGGTCGATGTCGTCCGGATCGAGGTCCTGTCCGCTAATCTGCGAGAGGCCCGCGACCGTGGCGCGGACGGTGTCGGTGATCACGACCGGCCATTGATGCGTACCGATGCGCGCCACCGCTTCGGCCAGCCGGGTGACGGCGTTGTCGTCATGCACCATCGAGCCGTGTCCGGGAGCGCCAACCGCCCGCAACTGCAGCCAGTTGATGCCTTTCTCGGCCGTCTGAACCGCGTAGACGCGGGCGTTCTGGTTGAGCGAGATGCTGAAACCGCCGACCTCGCCGATGGCTTCGGTGCAGTCGGCGAACAGGTCGGCGTGGTGGTCGACAAGGTAGTGCGCGCCCTGTCGCCCGCCGGCCTCTTCGTCCGAAACGAACGCGAGGACGACGTCGCGCGGCGGCTTCCTGCGCGAGCGGGTCCACTCGCGCACGAGCGCCAAGACCATCGCGTCCATGTCCTTCATGTCGATGGCGCCGCGTCCCCAGACGTAGCCGTCCTTGATCTCACCGGAGAACGGGTCGATCGACCACTCGTCGGCGTCGGCAGGGACGACGTCGAGATGGCCGTGGACCAGCAACGGGGCCCGGCTGGAGTCGTTGCCCTCGATGCGCGCGATCGTGGACGCGCGTCCCGGCGCGGCCTCGATGATCTGCGCGGCGATCCCGACCTCATCCAGCTTCTCGGCGACCCACTCGGCGGCGGGACGCTCGGGATGGGTCGGGTTGGACGTGTTGAGCCGGATCAGGTCGCTGAGCAGGCTGGCGACCTCGTCCTGAGCGGTGGGTGCGGTCATGCGTCGTTCCTACCAGGCAGGTCCGTCAGGTACGGCGGCCCCGGTAGCCCGCACCCAACACGATCACGCCTACTCCGAACGCGGTGAACAGGAGGATCGCCAGAAGCAAAGGGGACGTCTCGGCGCCTATCGGGCCCACGTTCTCGATCGTGTCGTAGGTACGGAGCCGGTGCGGCTTGCTCGGCGCCGTCTGTGTCCTCTGCGGATGGGTGGACGGGCCTGGCGCGACCCCCGACTCACGGCGGGTTATCGGGCCGGACGTGCCCGGGGCCGCGAGGCCGCCGCCGAGCTGGGCGATCGGTCGGCTGGCGGATGCATGCGGCGATGCGGCAGTCGGTCTGGCGACGAGGTCCGTCGCCGCGGGTGCGCGGCCGGGCGGGGTTTCGCGGATGCCGGCGCGTCCCGCTCCCAGCGACGGGACGGTCCCCGTCCGGCCGGTACGGGATCGGGTGCTCTTCGGCTGGCGAATCGCATGTTGCTGCGCCAGCTGCCCGGTTGGCTTCGCCGCGTGGAGGCCAGCGCCGGTCGCTTGACGCGCGTGATCGCGGTGCAGCTTGCGCGCCTCGTGCTTGCGCGCCTCGTGCTTGCGGGCCTCGTGCTTGCGGGCCTCGTGCTTGCGCGCCTCGTGGCGTCGGAGTCCGGAATCGCGCCCGTGCGTGTGCTGCCTCGTGGAGTGGCGGCCGCTACGCGCTTCGCGGTGCTCCGATTTCGCGTGCGCGTCGAACGTCGGACCGGCGACCACGAGAATCGCGGCGCAGCCGACCGCAGCCGACAGCCGCAATCCCCCGGCAAACGCGACGAGCATCGACGTCACCCCCTCGTGACTGAAGCCTTCGTTGCGTATGTTAGCTCTATGTGAGCTGAGAAGCACGAGCCCGTACCTAGGCAATTCGGGTGAGTCTGAGCGCTTGGTGACGCGGACGTGTGCTGGCCCGTCCCTACCCTGCCCGTGGACTAGGGTGGTCGGCGCACTCGTCCGGGTGGCGGAATGGCAGACGCGCTAGCTTGAGGTGCTAGTGCCCTTTATCGGGCGTGGGGGTTCAAGTCCCCCCTCGGACACACTTTGAGGCCCCGGATTCCGAGGCCTCTGTCGCATCCATGGGGGTAGATTGTCCGTCACCGGGGCACCATCGGGGCACCGATGATCTTGGAGGCTGGCTGTGGCCTACATCGAGCAGGAGCGCCGATCCGAGGGCGGGACGTCCTATGTCGTGCGGTGGCGCCTGGGCGGCTCGCGCTCGGGGCGCAAGCAGCGCGAGACGTTCGGCGCCGGGGCGGACGCGCAGAATCGCGCGCGAGCCGAGGGCTTTCGCGACATGGTCGCGCTCGCAGGCGAGATGTGGCCCGAGGGTTGGGTGAAAGGCGCCGGCTTCGTCCGCCACCGCTCCGGTGAAGCCGTCGCCGTCCTCGAGGCGCCGCGCTCGGTCGAGGAG
>JALZAI010000435.1 GCA_030948475.1 Actinomycetota bacterium | reverse complement strand
TCGGTCGCTGGTTGACGGTCCGACCGCACGCGAGTCGCGATGCGACGATGGGGCGATGACATCAAAGGCTGCTCCGAAGGTCGTTGTGATCGGTGCCGGCGTGATCGGGTTGAGCACTGCGGTGTGCCTTGCCGAGCGTGGAGAGCGGGTCGAGGTCCGGGCCAGCCTCGGGCCGACCCAGACCACGTCGGCGGTTGCCTCGGCGATGATCGGGCCGGCGATGGCGCCGGCGGATGACGAGACCGGCCGGCGAGAGCGGGCTTCGATCGCTGAGTTCACCGCGCTGGCGAACGTAAAGGGCACTGGGGTGACAATGCGCCGGGGTCGGCTGGCCAGTCGGAAGCCACTGCCTGCGCCGGCGGGCCTGACTCCGTGCGCGGCCAGCGACATACCACCCGGATTCGCCGGCGCGTCCTGGGCGACGCTTCCGCTGGTCGAGATGCCGGTCTACCTCGCCTACCTCGCCGAGCGCCTGACCGCGGCGGGCGGACGGATCCAGCTGCGCAGCGTCTCGTCGCTGGGGGAGCTGGCAGCCGAACTGCCGCTGATCGTCAACTGCGCCGGCCTTGGTGCCGCCGCGTTGACCGGCGACGACTCATTGACGCCGATCCGAGGTCAGCAGGTCATCGTGGACAACCCTGGGCTGGAGGAATTCTTCATCGAAGCTCCCTTCAGTCCTGCCTGGGCGGCGTACTGGCCCTACCCCGATCACGTCGTGCTCGGCGGCACGCAGAGCACCGAGGACACGTCCACCGAGCCGGACCCCCAGATCGCCGAGCAGATCCGGCAACGGTGCATCGAGGTCGAGCCCCGCCTGCGCGACGCTGCGGTTCGCGCACACCAGGTCGGACTGCGCCCGGCCCGACCTACGGTTCGACTCGAGGCCGAGCAGATCGGCGCGGCGCGTTGCGTCCACAACTACGGGCACGGCGGCTCAGGAGTCACGCTGTCCTGGGGCACGGCCTTCGCCGCCGCCGCACTACTCCTCGGGCCGTAACGGGGCTTCGCCCCGACGACGTCAGCCGCCACGCGCAGGTACCCCAGCGTGTGCAGGATTTCGGCCATTCGCAGGGCGACCGTGGTCTTTCCCGTTCCCGGAGCGCCGGTGAAGCTCAGGTGCAGTGACGGCTTGCTGGCGGACAGCCCGAATCGAGCACGCGCCCGATCGACGGTGAGCAGTGCCGCGATCTCGCGGATTCGGCTCTTGACGGCGGTCAGTCCGACGAGTTCGGCGCCGGGGCGGTTCATCGAGAACCCGGCCTTGCGGTCCGAGCTCACGACGATCCGTTGTCGCTGCGCTTGTAGCGAGAACCGACCGGAACCTCGCTCGCGTAGGGCTGGACGGCGTATCGCTGCACGCCGCCTTCGGCTTCGGTGCGGTCGAGGTGAAAGCCCGGCTCGTTCACCGGGCGCTGGACCAGGAAGCTCAGGCCTGTGGTACCCGACCCGGCGGGTGCGGCTGCCTGGCTCACGGGTGCGCGCTCAGCGCGGTGCCGGGCCTCGTCCGCCGAGGTAGTACTCGAACAGCAGGCCGCCGACCATGAACATGAGCAAGGCAACACCGATGAGCACCAGCCAGACCTGCACGAACGCGAGTCCGGTGCCGATCACGGTCGCCCCACCCGCCAGGCCGACCGGCCAGTAGCTGCCCGGGCTGAAGAATCCGAGTTCCCCGGCGGCCTCGGCGATCTCGGCGTCCGAGCGGTCCTCGGGACGTGGATCGATACGGCGCGAGACGAACCAGAAGAACGAGCCGGAGATGCCGAGGAGGCCGCCGGACAGGATCAGCGCAGCGAAGCCGGCCCACTCGATGTGGTGATAGTCGGTGTTCGACGCCCAGATCCCATAGACCGCTGCCGCCACGAAGCAGAACGCGGCAACGATCAGGAAGATGCGCGCTTCGATCCTCATCTCAACCCCCCGATTTCTCCGAGGCGGATCGCGCCGCGCGATCGGTGTTGAACGGGTAGGTCGTCGTGGCGTACGGCGTCATGCCCGCGGCCTGCAGCGCCCTCGACTGCCGGGCCGGGTCGTCCGGACCGATCTTGTTCAGCGCGGCAAGGTAGCTCGTGAAGACCTGCGGCGAGACGACCCGTACCTCGAAGTTCATCTGCGAGTGGTATGTGCCGCACAGTTCCGCGCAGCGCCCGACGAAGCTTCCGGTCGAGGTCGCGGTGAACTGGAAGCGGTTGTCGCGCAGCCCGCTCTGCTTCTGCTGCTGCGCGGTGCCGTAGGGGATGACGTCGCGCTTGAACAGGAACTCCGGCACCCAGAAGGAGTGCACGACGTCCTCGGAGTGTTCGATGACCTGCACGCTTTCGCCGACCGGGAGCACCAGCACCGGGATTTCGGTGGACGAGCCGACGGTCGACAGGTGCAGCGGTGCGCCGGTGCCGCTGATCTGGTTGGTCTGGCCGGCATAGACGGCGGCGGTGGCACGGCCAGACGCGTCTCGGTAGGACTGGTACTCGAACTGCCAATTCCACTTGAACGCGTCGACCTGCACCAGGACGTCGGGGTTCTTGGAGAGCCTGTTGACGTAGTCCTCGACCACGACGGTGCGCCAGAACAGGACGACGATCACCAGGAACGGGACCGTGACGCAGATTGATTCGATGGTCAAGTTGTACTTCGTCTGGCGCGGCAGCCGATCGTTCTTCTTGCGGTAGCGGATACAGGCCCAGAAGATCAGACCCCAGACGATCACGCCAAGGGCGAGCGCGGCCACTCCGGACCACGACCAGAGCACACGCATTCGCTCGGCCTGCTTGGTGACGCCGGTAGGCCAGCCGAAGCGCAGATGGCTCTCGACATCCTTGACCGAGCAGCCGGACAGGGTCAGGACGAGCGTCCCGAGCAGCAGCGCCAGGGAACCGCCGCGAGCCCAACGTCTCCGACCCACCTCTAACCGCCCCTCGGATGCGTTCTCGACGTTCGAAAGCGTACTGGACCGTCGCGCACCGACCCGGATCGGGTGCGGCGGTTCGTCACCTGCCGGCAAGCAGCCTGGATACTGGTCGGATGTGCGGAATATTGGGATTCCTCGCGGCGGAAAGCGGCGCACGGGCGCTCGAAGGCGACGTGCGACGAGCCCTGACCGACATGCGGCACCGCGGCCCGGACGAGGGGGGCACCTGGGTCGACGACGACGTCGTCATCGGGTTCCGCCGCCTGTCGATCATCGACATCGATCGCTCGCACCAGCCGTTGCCGTGGCTGAACGGGCGCTACCACCTGATCTTCAACGGCGAGATCTACAACTACCTCGAGCTGCGTGAGCGCCTGGCCCGCGAGTTCGGCGTGCTGTTCGACACGGACGGGGACGGCGAGGCGATCGTCGCCGGCTATCACCACCTCGGTGCGAAGATCGTGCGGGAACTGCGCGGCATGTTCTCGTTCCTGATCTGGGACTCCCAGCAGCGCGTCCTGTTCGGTGCACGCGACTGGTTCGGCATCAAGCCGCTCTACACCTACCGCGACGAGCGCGGAACCTTCTTCGCCAGCGAGAAGAAGTCGCTGCTCGACCTCGCCAAAGCTGAGACGGTGGCCCACGTCGACAGCACCGCGCTGCAGCACTACCTCACCCTGCAGTACGTGCCCGAGCCGGCGTCGATGCACGCCGGAATCAGTCGCATCGAGTCCGGCACGTACTTCATCATGCGACCGGGCGAGCGGGTGCGCCCCAAGCGTTACTTCCATCCCGACTTCGCGATCCGGCAGGTGCCCGAGCCCGACAAGCTCTACCGCGAGATCACCGAGGCGCTCGAGGACTCGGTCGCCAAGCACATGCGCGCGGATGTGACGGTGGGCTCGTTCCTCTCCGGTGGCATCGACTCGACAGCCGTGGCCGCGCTGGCCAAGCGGCACAATCCCAAGCTGTTGACGTTCACGACCGGCTTCGAGCGCGCGGGGTTCAGTGAGATCGACGTGGCGGCCGAGTCCGCGGCCGCGATCGGTGTCGAGCACATCACCAAGGTCGTCTCGGCCGAGGAGATGATGGATGCCCTGCCGCTGATCGTCTGGTACCTCGACGATCCGGTCGCCGACCCGGCGCTCGTCCCGCTGTACTTCATCGCGCGTGAGGCACGTAAGCACGTCAAGGTCGTCCTGTCCGGCGAGGGAGCAGATGAGCTTTTCGGCGGGTACACGATCTATCGCGAGCCGATCTCGTTGCGCGCGTTCGAGAAGCTACCCGGCTCATTGCGGCGCGGGTTCGGCAAGCTGTCGGCCAGAATTCCGGAAGGCACGCGCGGCAAGGATCTGCTGCGGCGCGGCTCGATCGGCATCGACGAGCGCTACTACGGCAACGCGCGCATCTTCCGTCCCGAGGAACTGAGCTTCTACCGCCGCTACGATCCCGCTGTCTCGTACATGGACGTGACGCGCACGCTCTACGAGCAGACGACGCATCTGGACGGTTCGACCCGTATGCAGTACGTCGATCTGTTCACCTGGCTGCGCGGCGACATCCTCGTCAAGGCAGACAAGATGACGATGGCCAACTCGCTCGAACTGCGCGTGCCGTTCCTGGACACCGAGGTGTTCGCCGTCGGCTCGTCCGTCCCGACCGATCTGAAGATCACCGACGAGACGACGAAGTACGCGCTGCGGCGAGCGCTCGCCGACATCGTGCCCGCGCACGTGCTGCACCGTGCCAAGCTGGGCTTCCCGGTGCCGATCCGGCACTGGCTCAAGGATGTCATGTACGACTGGGCGCGTGCGATCATCACCGAGTCGGAGGCCGACGAGCTGATCGACCGCGCCGCCGTGCTGGCGCTGCTCGACGCGCACCGCGCCGGGCCGCACGACTACTCGCGCAAGATCTGGACGCTGCTGGTGTTCCTGGTGTGGCACGGCATCTTCGTGGAGGGACGCATCCGTCCCGAGATTCCCGCGACTGTCTACCCGGTGCGCCTCTAGCCCAGGTAGGGCAGCACCTCCGCTGCGCACTCGTCCCCGTAGGACTCGGCCAGCCGGTCGGCGAACGCGCCGGACTCGACCTCGTACTCCTGGGTGCCGACCGTCTCGAGAACCATCGTGGCCAGCAGGCTGCCGACTTGCGCGGAGCGCTCCCAGGAGAGATCCCACTCGCGCGCGGTCAGCAGTCCGGCACGGAAACCGTCGCCGACACCGGTCGGGTCCGCGCGGCCCTGCTCCTTGGCTACCGGCACGTGGACGCGCTCGACCCCGTGACCGACGACCTCGACCCCGCCCGAACCTAGCGTGGTGATCCGAACCCCGACCCGGGCCAGAATCGCGTCCTCGGACTGCCCGGTCTTGGATTCGAGCAGGTTCTTCTCGTACTCGTTGGTGAACAGCATCTCGGCGCCGTCGATGAGCTGGTCTAGCTGCTCGCCGTCCATGCGGGTGATCTGCTGAGACGGGTCGGCGACGAACCGGAAGCCGTGCTCGCGGCACTCGGCACTGTGCTGGATCATCGCCGCCGGGTCGTAGGCGCTGATCACGACGAGATCGGCTTCGGTGGCCTTCCAGGCGTCGGCAATCTCGATCTCGGCAGCCTCGCCCATCGCGCCGGCGTAGAACGAACCGATCTGGCACATGTCCTCGTCGGTCGTGCACACGAAGCGCGCCGTGTGCCGAGTCTTGGAGACATGGACGAAGTCGCAGTTGACGCCATGCTCTTCGAGCCAGGCGCGGTACTCGTCGAAATCCTGCCCGACCGCTCCAAGGAGCACGGGCGAGCCGCCCAACGCGGCGATGCCGTAGCAGATGTTGGGCGCGACCCCGCCCCGCCGAACGACAAGGTCGTCGACGAGGAACGAGAGCGACACCTTGTGCAGCTGATCGGCGAGCAGCTGCTCGGAGAATTTGCCCGGGAAGTGCATCAGGTGGTCTGTCGCGATCGACCCTGCGACGATGACAGCCATCGGGCTGCTAGGCAGCTCAGCCGCAGAAGGAGTTGCCGCAGGCGCAGCCGCCCCCGGCGTTGGGGTTGTCGATCGTGAACCCCTGCTGCTCGATGGTGTCGGTGAAGTCGATCGTGGCGCCGCCGAGGTACGGCGCGCTCATCCGGTCGACGACCACGGGGACGCCTTCCAGATCGAGCTCGATGTCGCCGTCAAGGTTGCGCTCGTCGAAGAAGAGCTGGTACTGCAGGCCGGAGCAGCCACCCGGCTGGACGGCGACCCGCAGGCGCAGGTCGTCGCGCCCCTCCTGGTCCAGCAGCGCGCGCACCTTCACGGCTGCGGTGTCGCTGAGCGCCACGGAGGTGGCGGGCGCCTGGGTCGGCGCGCTGCCCAGCTGGACGGACGTCGTCTCGGTCGCGGTCATCATGCTCCCTGGTCGGTCTGCGTTGTGTACACGGTCGGTGCTGCGATGTCGATGCCGATCGTCGATCGGCCGGGCAGCACACTGATGGTGCAACCGGTCGGCACGGCTCGACTATTCCATCCTACCTGCGGCACCCGGCCGGTGCCCGCACCGCGCGGACGCGATTGCTTGAACTGACCCAGGACTGCTCTACGTCGGAAGGTCCGCCACCTAGACTGGACGCCGTGAAGCTGACCCGCCGCCGTCCCGAAGAGAGCCCGGTCAACCTCGAGAAGGTCCCGGTGAAGGCGGACGGCAAGGGCCGGCCCACACCGAAGCGACGCGACTCGATCGTGGTACGCGGCCCGGTGACCGCGCCGAAGACCCGCAAGGAGGCGTACGCGCGGCAGAAGCAGCAGGCCAAGGCCGCCCGTCAGGCACGGCGCACGCCCGCGGCGCAGATGACCGTCGCGCAGCGACGTGCCGCGATGAAGGCCGGTGACCCGTCCGTGCTGCCGCGCCGGGACCAGGGGCCCACCCGTCAGCTGGCCCGCGACTATGTCGACTCGCATCGAATGGCCAGCAACTACCTGCTCCTGCTCTTTCCACTCATGCTCATCAGCTGGTTGCTGCCGGGTCTGGCCCTGATCCAGATCCTGGTGCTGGTCGCTTTCGTGGGCTTCCTCGTCGAGTGGAACCTGGTCGGTCGGCGAATCCGGAACCTCGCACTCGAGCGGCACGGATCGGCAGAGGGCGGCGCCATGACGATCGGGTTCTACGCCGGCAGCCGCGCGTATTTGCTGCGGCGCTGGCGCCTGCCGGCGCCGAGGGTCGAGCTCGGCGCCGAGCTCTAGCGACCCCTCTTGGCCCGGTAGTGGCACGACACGCGGAGGGGACGCCGCTGCGTGGGCGCTGGTGGGTCAAGGTTTTCAGGTCTCGGACAGCGGCATCGGGCCGTACACCTCGGTGTCGGCGTCGAGCAGGGTAACCCGGGCGACACCGTCCTCACGCAGATCGCGCCACTGCTCGCCGAGCCACGATTCGGCGTCGGCCTGGCTGGGGTGCGAGGGCGGGACGGGAGCGGGCAGCGCAGTGCCGTCGGCGGCCTCGAGGCGCCACGTCCAATTCATGCTCAGCTCCTTTTCCGGCTGCTATCGAGGAGGTGGGTTACGACCCTAGTCGCATCGGGTGTTTGACCCGAGGCGGTGACTGTGGTGGCATTGCCGCCAGCACTTCCCTTCCCGATCGGGGAAAGCCGGTCCAAGTCCGGCACTGACCCGCAGCCGTAGGTCCCGCAGGGGACGAGTCGGAACGCCCGCCCGGGACGGCACTCCACCATCACCGTCGAGGTCTGCGGTCCGGAGTTCGGGTGGGTAGCGCCAAGGCCGGATGGCGCCCTACCGCGCCCGCCGGAAGGGGCTCCCGGGTCGACACTTCGAGCCAGGGCCGAGATCCGAGAGCGATCGGAAGGCCCGTCCAATGCCCCGTGTGACCACGCTGATCTCGCTGCCCGCAGCCGCGGTGCTTGTCTGCATGAGCTTGGCCGGAGCGGCCGTCGCCGCTGCCCGCATCCCGACCACGACCGATCCGGCGCCCGCCGCCGCCGGGTGGCTCGCCCAGCAGTTCGACGACCACTTCGAGTCGTCCGGGTTCTTCGACGGGGGCGCCACCGCGGACGCGATCTTCGCACTCGCCGCGTCCAAGACCGGGACGACCAAGATCGGCTCGGCGATCTCCTATTTCCGGGTGCACCTCAACGACTACACGTCGATCAACGACACCAGCGGCAAGCCCGGCCCCTTCGACGGCTCGCTGGCCAAGGCCGCGGTCGCGGTGATCGTCGCCGGCGCGGACCCTACCCATTTCGGCGGGCACAACCTGCTCCGAGCCCTCCACGACGACCAGTGCGTCGGCGTCTCCGGCGACCCACAGCACCCCGCTGTGCCGACCTGCCCGGCACCCGGCGCGGCCCGCAACATCTTCTCCTCCATCTCCGAGTCGTTCGCGATCATCGCCGAGTCGCGCGGCGGCGCAGGCGATGCCCCGGACGCCGCCGCCCGCGCTTACTTCCTGTCGCTGCAGTGCCGGGACGGCGGCTTCACCTCGCAACCAACCGGCGTGCGCTGCGCCTCGGACGTGGACGCCACCGGTTATGCCGTCGCGGCCCTGGTCGCGCTCGGCGGCCAACGGCCGCAGGTGAGTACGGCGGCCGACTGGCTGGTCTCGCAACGCAAGCCGGCCGGTTACTGGGTGAGCAACGGCGGCGCGAACGTCGACTCGACCGGCCTCGCTGCCTCGGCGCTGGCCGCTGCCGGGCGTGATACGTCCAGCTCGCAAACCTGGCTGCGTGGTCAGCAGGTCACGACCGGCCCGACCACCGGCCCGGGCGCGTCACGCGGCGCACTGAAGTACCAGGGCGTCTTCGACCCGGCCGCGTCGATCAAGGCGACTGCCGACGGACTGCTCGGGCTCGCCCGCAGGGCGTCGCTGGCGACGTTGACCACAGCAGGCGCGACGCCGGGGACGCGGGTGCTGGCCCTCCCGCAACCGGGACTGAGCGGATCGTCCGTACGGCAGGGCGCTCCGCTGACCGTCACCGCCCGCGGGTTCCAGGCCGGCGAGCCGGTTCGCGCCACGTTCGCCGCGTCGTCGGCAGTGCTGGCGCGCGCGACCGCGGCCAAGACCGGCACCGCGACGCTGCGCTTCGGGGTGCCGCCCGGCACGCGGACGGGCAGCCACACTGTCGTGCTCACCGGCCGCACCTCCGGGCTGACCAGCGCGGCCGGGTTCACGGTCACGCGCGCGCCGGTCGCGGCGACCTCGCCCGTCCCGGGTTCGCTGCCCACTACCGTCGCTCCGCCCACTACCGTCGCGCCGCCGCGCCTGGCCGACACCGGGCGGGACGGGCGGACCATCGCGGTCGAGATCGCGATCGGCCTGGCCTGCCTGGTGGTGGGCTGCGTCGCGACGCTCGCCGGACGCCGCCGACACCGATGAGCTCGCGCATCGTCCGAGTGATCGCCGCGGCCGCTCTGGGGGGCGCGGCAGTGGTCTCGGCTCCGGCCTCCCCCGCCTCGGCCGTGCCGATGCACGTCGCGATCGTGGTCGCCGGCATCGGTACGGCCTGCGTGCCGGCTGGCGGCACCGGGCTCGACGTGCTCAACTCGCGCTACACCTTGCGGGTCGGCGGCCCGGGTCCGTACGCGGGCTTCGTCCTCACCATCGACGGAATCGGGACGACGCGCCCGGACAACACGCACTACTGGTCGTACTGGCACGACACCGGGGCGGGCTGGCAGTACAGCAGCAGCGGCGCGGGCTCGTACCACCCCGCCGCCGGGACGGTGGAAGGCTGGTCATTCGTGAACGGCACGTCGAGCGCCAGCCAGCCACCGCGGTACCGCTACGCGGCGATCTGCGGCAGCGCCGACCCGCACCCGAGCACCAGCGCCGCGACGTCCCGCCCACCACCCCGGCCCCGGCCGACGCACTCCGCATCCACGCATGCGACGACATCGACC
>JALZAI010000357.1 GCA_030948475.1 Actinomycetota bacterium | reverse complement strand
GTCCCGGAGCCGTCGGGTGACGGCGACGGCCAGCAGGCGGCTGGCGCCCACAGCGGTGGTCCGGGCCTACCTCGACCATCTCGCGGTGGAGCGCGGCGTCGCCACCAATACCCTTGCCTCCTACCGGCGCGACCTCAACCGGTACCTCGACTACCTGAACGCTCAGTCGATCTCCTCGATCGCGGACGTCCGCGCCGGCCTCGTCACCGGATTCCTCGCCCACCTGCGCTCCGGCGACCAGACCCGCCAGCCACTGTCGGCGACCTCTGCAGCGCGGGCGGTGATCGCAGTTCGCGGGCTGCACCGCTTCGCTCTGCGCGACGGGCTGGTCGAGGTCGATGTGGCCCGCGAGGTGCACCCGCCGAGTTCGCCGCGGCGCCTGCCCAAGGCGATCAGCGTCGACGACGTCGAGCGCCTGCTCGACGCCGCGGCCTACCCGGGCACGGCCCTGGCCATCCGGGACCGGGCGCTGCTCGAACTGCTGTACGCCACCGGCGCGCGCATCTCCGAGGCGGTGGGACTGGCGATCGACGACGTGGACCTGGCCGACCGCAGCGTGTTGCTGTCCGGCAAGGGTGGCAAGCAGCGGCGGGTGCCGCTCGGCTCGTTCGCCGCGCGCGCCGTGGAGGCCTACCTGGTGCGGTCCCGCCCGGCTCTCGCAGCGGCAGGGATCGGGACGCCGATGCTGCTGCTCAATGCGCGTGGCGGCCCGCTGTCGCGCCAGTCCGCCTGGATGGTGCTGACCACCGCCGCCGAGCGGGCCGGCCTGTCCGCCGGGATCTCCCCGCACACGCTGCGGCACTCCTTCGCGACGCACCTGATGGAGGGTGGCGCGGACATCCGCGTGGTCCAGGAGTTGCTTGGTCACTCGTCGGTCACGACGACGCAGATCTACACGCTGGTCACCGTCGACGCGCTGCGCGAGGTGTACGCCACCGCGCACCCGCGCGCCCGCGCCTGACCCGTCCCACGGTTCGCCGTCGCGTGCGGGCGCTGGGGTAGCGTGCGCACCGTCAGCGCTAAGGAGGCAAGACGCTTCATGGCTATGTCGACAGGCAGCGAGTCCGCTGATTCGGGGTCGGCAGGTGAGCACGCCGAGGTGGGCTCCGGCGAGCTGTTCACCGTCGCGCACCCGCCGTCGGCGGACCCTGCCGTCGCGCGTCCCAAACGCGAGCTGCCCGAGCCGCAGCCGTTGCAGCGCCACGGACCGGCGCGCGTCATCGCTCTGTGCAACCAGAAGGGCGGGGTCGGCAAGACCACGTCCGCGATCAACCTCGGCGCGGCGCTCGCCGAGTGCGGCCGCCGGGTGCTGCTCGTCGACTTCGACCCGCAGGGCGCGCTCTCCGTCGGCCTGGGCGTGGCGCCGCATCAGCTCGATCGCACCGTCTACAACCTGCTCATGGAGCGCGGTGTCGGCATCGACGACGTGTTGCTCAAGACGGGCGTCGCCGGCATGGATCTCATCCCGAGCAACATTGACCTATCGGCCGGCGAGGTGCAGTTGGTCAACGAGGTCGCGCGCGAGCAGACCCTGGCCCGGGCACTGGTGCCGGTGGTCGAGGACTACGACTACGTCCTCATCGACTGCCAGCCCTCGCTCGGATTGCTCACCGTGAACGCGCTGACCGCCGCGCACGGCGTGATCGTCCCGCTGGAGTGCGAGTTCTTCAGCCTGCGTGGGGTCGCGTTGCTGATCGACACGATCGACAAAGTGCGCGAGCGGCTGAATCCGGCGCTCGTCGTCGACGGCATCCTCGCCACGATGTACGACGGGCGCACCCTGCACGGTCGCGAGGTCTTCACCCGCGTCGTCGAGGCGTTCGGGGACGCGGTGTTCGACACCGTGATCGCCCGCACCGTCCGGTTCCCGGAGACCACAGTTGCCGGCGAGCCGATCACCTCGTGGGCCTCGAACTCGCCCGGCGCGACGGCGTACCGAAACCTCGCCCGTGAGGTCCTGGCCCGCGCTGGACGCCAGGTATGAGCTTCTCGGCGCGGGACTCGGTCGAGGTCGAAGCGCTGTCGACCGGCTCGACCGGATTGACCGCACCTTCAGGGGACGGGTCTTTTCGCGTCCGGTTGTCGAATTTCGAGGGGCCGTTCGACCTGCTACTGGGCCTGATCTCGCGCCGCCAGCTCGACCTCACCGAGATCGCCCTCTCGCAGGTTACCGACGAGTTCATCGGCTACATCTCGGGGTCGGGCGGGTTCGACCTCGGCCAGGCAACGGAGTTCCTCGTCGTCGCCGCCACCCTGCTCGAGCTCAAGACGGCGCGGCTGCTGCCCGCCGTCGTCGTGGAGGACGAGGAGGATCTGGCGCTGCTGGAGGCGCGCGACCTGCTCTTCGCCCGGCTGCTGCAGTACCGCGCGTACAAGGTGGCGGCGGCCTACCTGGGCGAGCTGGCCCGCTCGCAAGGACTGCGTCACGGGCGCAGCGCCGAGCTCGAGCCGCGCTTCGCCGCACTCCTGCCCGACGTGCTGCTCGGCTTGTCGCCGCCGCAGTTCGCCGAGCTGGCCGCGTCCGCCCTGGCCCCCAAACCGGTCCCGACCGTGTCCATCGCCCACGTCCATGCCCCGCGGGTCAGCGTGCCCGAGCAGATGGCGATCCTGCGAACCCGCCTGGTGCGCTCCGGCGCGGTGACTTTCCGCAGCCTCGTCGCGGACAGCAGCTCGACGCTGGAAGTCGTCGGTCGCTTCCTCGGCCTGCTCGAGTTGTACCGGGACGGCTTCGTCGCGTTCGATCAAGCCGGCGCGCTGGCCGAGCTGCGGGTGCGCTGGATCGGGAGCCAGGACGGCGCCGGAGTACGCGCGGACCTCGACGAGGACTACGGATGACTGGGGACGGAGGCGCCGAAGCAGATCCGCTCGCCGAGCCGCGCGATGACGCCGAACTCGACGCGCCACCCGAAGAGGCGACGCTCGACAATCCAGTCGAGATCGCGAGCGCGATCGAGGCGATCCTGTTCGTGGTCGACTCCCCGCTGAGTGTCGAGTCACTCGGCGCGGCCCTGCGCCAACCGGTGGCGGTGATCGAGGCGGCGCTGCAGACCTTGCGCGTGGGCTACGACGAGCGCGGCGCCGGGATCGAGCTGCGCGACGCGGCTGGTGGGGTGCGCCTCTACACCCGCCCCGCCTATGCGACTCAGGTCGAGGCGTTCCTTCAGGACGGTCAGCGCACTCGGCTCAGCCAGGCGGCGTTGGAGACGCTAGCGGTGATTGCCTACCGTCAGCCGGTGACCCGCGCCCGGGTCTCGGCGATCCGTGGGGTGAACGTGGACGGGGTGGTTCGCACCCTGCTCACCCGCGGGCTCGTCGTCGAGGTGGGCTCCGAACCGGACACCGGAGCCGGTCTGTTTCGCACCTCCGAGTTGTTTCTCGAGCGGATGGGTATGCGCTCCCTCGATGAGTTGCCCTCGCTCGCCCCACTGCTCCCCGAGCTGGACGGATGGGAACAGGACGAGCTGTCGGGTTGACGTCGAAACTGGAGAACACGTCGGGTGTCCGTCTGCAGAAAGTACTCGCGGCGGCCGGGATCGGGTCACGTCGGGCGTGCGAGGAGCTCATCGCCTCCGGCCGGGTTTCGGTCGACGGCCAGCAGGTGCGCGAGATGGGCACCCGGGTGGATCCGGCGACGGCCATCGTCCGGGTGGACGGCGCGCGCATCAACGTCCGCGACGATCTCATCTACCTGGTGCTGAACAAACCTCGCGGCGTGCTATCGGCGATGTCCGACGATCGCGGACGGACCACGGTGGGGGATCTGGTTGCCGACCGTCCCGAGCGGCTCTTTCACGTAGGACGGCTCGACGGTGACAGCGAGGGGCTGCTGCTGCTCACCAACGACGGCGAGCTGGCCCACCGGCTGATGCATCCGGCGTTCGGCGTGTCCAAGACCTACCTGGCGACGGTGCCCGCGCCCGTGGCGCGCGACGTCGGACGGCGGCTCAGAGCCGGCATCGAGCTTGCCGACGGGCCGGTACGCGTCGATCGGTTCCGCGTGGTGCAATCCAGTGGTTCGCGGGCAATCGTGGAAGTGGTGTTGCACGAAGGCCGCAACCACATCGTGCGCCGCGTGCTGGCCGAGGTGGGCCACCCGGTGCAGCGACTGGTGCGCACTGCCATCGGGCCGGTCCGCCTCGGCGGTCAGCACCCGGGGACGCTCCGCGAGCTGACGCGCGACGAACTCGCCGAGCTACATCGTCTCGTCGATGAAATGGCCGGCGGTCCGCGCTCGCCGGGCTGATGTTACCGACGGCAGCGGCATGGTGATCAGGTTTTCCCCGGCAGTGACCGCTTGGAGGGCGCTAAAGCGAGCATCCGCGGGGGAAAGGCGATCAACTCGGCGGACTCCGTATCCTCGTGGTACCGCCGAAGTCGTAGAGGAGTGCCCGCGTGCCCGAGGACGCCGTCCCGCCGAACTTCGTGGGAGTCGTGGCCCTCGACGGCCCCTCCGGCACCGGGAAGTCGACGGTTGCGCGGGGTTTGGCGCGCCGGCTCGGCGCCCGCTACCTCGACACCGGCGCTATGTACCGGTCGGCCACCCTGGCGGCGCTCCGGGCCGGGGTAGCGCCCGACGACGAGATGGGCGTCGTCGAGTGCGTCGAGGCCGCGACCATCGAAATCTCCACCGATCCGGACTCCCCGTCGATCCGCCTCGACGGCGCGATCGTGGACGCCGAAATTCGCTCGGCAGAGGTGACCTCGGCGGTCAGCGCAGTCTCGGCGGTGGCGGCGATCCGCGCGCGGCTGGTGGCGATGCAGCGCGAGCTCATCGCCGCCGGCGCAATCGTGGTCGAGGGCCGTGACATCGGCACCGTGGTGTGGCCTACCGCCCGGCCGAAGGTGTACCTGACCGCGAGTGCGGAGATCCGCGCCGAGCGGCGCGCCGGCGAGACCGGCCAGCTGGCCGACGTGGCGGCGGTCGCTGCCGATATCGAACGCCGGGACCGGCTGGACAGCAGCCGCTCCGCGAGTCCACTTGCCCGCGCCTCCGACGCCGTCGACCTGGACACGACCGATCTCGATGTCGACGAGGTCGTCAATCGGCTAGTCGACCTGGTACTGGCGCCATGACGGTCCCCGTCGTGGCGGTCGTCGGCCGTCCCAACGTCGGCAAGTCGACCCTGGTCAATCGCATCCTGGGCCGTCGCGAGGCGGTCGTGCAGGACGTCCCCGGCGTCACCCGCGACCGCGTCGCCTATGACGCGCTGTGGGGCGGGCGCCGGTTCACCCTGGTCGACACCGGTGGCTGGGAGCCCGACGCGCGCGGGCTGCAGGCGATGGTCTCGGCGCAGGCCCAGCGGGCGGTCGCCACCGCCGACCTCGTGCTGTTCGTGGTGGACGGCCGTACCGGAGCGACCGAAACCGACATGGTCGTGGCGCGCACGCTGCGCCGCGCGGGGCGGCCAGTCCTGCTCGCCGTCACCAAGATCGATGACGAGCGCGGCGAGTCGGACGCCGCCGAACTCTGGTCGCTCGGGCTCGGCGAGCCGTACGCGGTGAGTGGTTTGCACGGCCGGGGCAGCGG
>JALZAI010000335.1 GCA_030948475.1 Actinomycetota bacterium | reverse complement strand
CCGCCGATCTCGTGCTCGTCTCCGTGCCGGGGCAGTTCGCGTTCGCGGAGGCGTCCGACGCACTCGACTGCGGCAGCGACGTGATGATCTTCAGCGACAACATGCCGGTGGCGCAGGAGATCGCGCTCAAGCGCCGAGCCACCTACGAGGGACGGCTGGTGCTCGGTCCGGACTGCGGAACGGCCGTCGTCGGCGGCGCGGGCCTGGGCTTCGCGAACGTCGTCCGCTCCGGCCCGGTGGGGATCGTTGCGGCGTCCGGGACCGGCGCCCAGCAGCTGCTCTGCCTGCTCGATGCTGCCGAGGTCGGAATCAGCGCGTGCCTCGGGGTCGGCGGCCGGGATCTGTCCGAAGTGGTCGGCGGATTGTCCACGCGAGCCGCGCTGGATCTGCTGGACGCCGATCCGGGTACCGAGCTGATCGTCGTCGTGTCCAAGCCACCCGCGCCGAGAGTTGCCGGCGAGATCCGCGCGCGTGCCGAAGCGCTTGGGACGCCTGTCGTGTTCGGCCTGCTCGGGCCGGGGGAGCCGGACCTGACCGCGCTCGCCGAAACCGCGGTGCGCCGGCTCGGACGCGACGCTCCGTCGTGGCCGACCTGGGGTTCGTCGCGTGTGGCGCGTGCGGGGGCGCTGCGCGGGCTCTACTCGGGCGGCACGCTCTGCGACGAGGCGATGCTGATCGCGGCCGATGCCGTGGGCGCCGTGTATTCGAACATTCCGCTGCGACCGGAGTGGGCACTCGGCCGTTCGTTGCGGCATGACGGTCACTTGATGATCGATTTCGGGGACGACGCGCTGACCCAGGGGCGCCCGCATCCGATGATCGACCACACGCTGCGGCTCGAACGGCTGGCCGCCGAGGCTGCGGATCCGGGCGCGGCTGTGGTCCTGCTGGACGTGGTCCTCGGCCACGGTGCGCATCCCGACCCGGCGACCGAACTCGTCCCGGCCGTGTCGGCCGCATGCGAAGCCGGGCTGCAGGTCGTCGTCGCGGTCATCGGCTCCGGCGGTGACCCGCAGGGCACGGGCACCCAGGCGGAGCGGCTGGCCGCCGCGGGCGCCAGCGTGTTCGCCTCTAACGCGGCGGCGGCGCGCTACGCGATCGGGTTGTTGAAATGAGCCTGGTCGGCGGCGACCCGCGGATTGTCACGGCCGGAGTGCAGTTGCTCGCGGACGCGTTGCGGGCGCAGGCGGTCGAGGTGAGCGAGGTCGACTGGCGCCCGCCGATGCCAGGCACGGAGGAAGACCTGGCCCGGGTGCTCGACGATCCGCGCCGTGTGGCCGCGAACTCCACGGCGGTCGAGCGCATGCTGGCGTCCGGTGCACACCTCGTCGACGTGCTTCCGGCGGGGGACGCGCTGGGTCTGGGACCGATGGATCTGCTGCACGCCGGCCCGCCGATCACCTGGGAACGCGCATCCGGGCCGATGCGCGGCGCGCTGCTGGGAGCAGTCGTCCTCGAAGGCGTCGCGGAAAACTCCGACGCCGCCGAAGCGTTGCTGGCGAGAGCGGCGCTCTCACTCGAGCCGTGCCATCAGCACAGCGCGGTGGGGCCGATGGCCGGCGTCGTGTCGAGGACGATGTGGGTGTTCGTGCTCGAGGACCCGGCATCCGGACGGCGCGCCTACTGCTCACTCAACGAGGGGCTGGGAAAGGTGCTGCGCTACGGCGCGTATTCGCCCGACGTCCTCGATCGGCTGCGCTGGATGTCGCGGGTACTCGGTCCGTTGATGCAGACAGCGGTGCGAGCGCACGGCCCGGTCGACGTCAAGGCGATCCTGGCGCAGATGGTGCACATGGGAGACGAGGCGCACAACCGCAATCGGGCCGGCACTCTGATGCTGCTGCGCGAACTGCTGCCACAGCTGATCGACAGCGGATTCCCGCCGGCCGATGTGGCCGAGGCAGTGGGCTTCGTCGCCGCAAACGACCACTTCTTCCTGAACCTGGCCATGCCGGCGTGCAAGCTCGCGCTGGACGCCGCTCGCGGCATCCCCGGCTCGACGATGGTCGTCGCGATGGCCCGCAACGGCACCGACTTCGGCATCCAGGTCGCCGGCACCGGAGACCAGTGGTTCACCGGCCCGGCGCAGGTGCCGGAGGGCCTCTACCTCGCCGGCTTCGGACCCGATGACGCCAACCCCGACATCGGTGACTCGGCGATCACCGAGACGGCCGGGCTGGGCGGCTTCGCGATGGCCGCGGCGCCGGCGATCGTGCGCTTCGTCGGCGGGACGGTCGAGGACGCGCTGGCGACGACAAGGCGGATGTACGAGATCACACTGGCCGAGCACCCCACGTACACGGTGCCGGTTCTCGAGTTCCGCGGCCTGCCGTGCGGCATCGACGTCAGTTCGGTGGTGCGGACGCAGATCCTGCCGCAGATCAACACCGGCATGGCCGGACGGGTCGCGGGTACCGGCCAGGTCGGCGCCGGCCTGGTGACCCCGCCCGCCGAGATCTTCCCGGCCGCGCTGCGAGCTCTGTCCGCGGCATGGACGGGCGGTTACCAGCCGGGCCGCGCCGGGTAGTTCGCGTAGCGGTGCGTTCGTTCAGCCTGCTGGGGAGTTGGTCTGCCATGCACGTCCGTCCGGTCCCGACGATGCTGACCGCAATTCTGCTGGCCGGCGGCGTCGCCGCTGCGCCGTCGAGCGCCCGGACGCAGCCGCAGTCCGGCGCCGCCGAAGCCAAGCAGCCGACGGCGACCGGTACCGGAGGTGCCGTGGCATCTGCCGACCTCGACGCGAGCCGGGCCGGCATCACGGTGCTTCGTCAGGGTGGCAACGCGATCGACGCCGCTGTCGCGGTGGCCAGCACTCTGGGGGTTACCGAGCCCTTCGTCGCCGGACCGGGCGGTGGCGGCTTCATGGTCATCTACCAAGCGCGCACGCACCGGGTGATCACGATCGACGGCCGCGAGACCTGCCCCGCAGTCTGCACCCCGCAATACTTCCTGGACAGCGCCGGGAGGCCCCTGGACTTCGAACACGCACGCCGCTCCGGCCGCTCGGTCGGCGTTCCCGGCATGGTCGCCACCTGGGCGAAGGCGATCGGCAACTACGGGACGCACTCGTTCGCGAGCGATCTGCGTCCAGCCATCGCCGTCGCTCGGCGCGGGTTCATCGTCGATCAACAGTTCCGTCAGCAGGAGCAGGCGTCGCTGCCTGATCTGCGGTCGTTCACCAGCTCGCGCAAGCTCTTCCTGACCCGCTCCGGCCAGCCGTTGCCCGATGGCGCCCGGCTGAAGAACCCCGACCTGGCGCGCACCTACCAGTTGCTCGCCGAGCGCGGGCCCGGCTACCTCTACCGCGGCGCGCTCGGCGCGGACATTGTCCATGCCGTGCAGCACCCGCCGGTATCCGGTGCCAGTGAGTTCCCGATCCGTCCGGGGAATATGACCACGGGGGATCTGGAGCGGTACCAGGCCAAGCTGCGCAACCCGACGCACGTGCGCTACCGGGGCCGGGACGTGTACGGCATGCCCCCGGCATCGTCCGGTGGTATCACCGTCGGCGAGGTGCTGAACATCCTGTCCCGCTTCGATCTCTCGTCCGAGCCCCGCGACCGGGCGCTGTTCCAGTACCTCGAAGCGTCCCGGCTCGCTTTCGCCGACCGCAGCGCCTACATCGGGGACAGCGCCTACGTCCCGGTGCCGCAGTCCGGGCTGCTCGACCCGGATTACGCGCGCACCCGCAGCTGCCTGATCAAGGATCACGCTCTCACCAGCCCGGCCGCCCCGGGCAATCCCTACGAGCCGTACGGCGGCTGCGGCTCGACGTCCGCGAAGGGGACGCCGCGCACGGAAGGCACAAACACCAATCACGTCGTCGTCGCGGATCGATGGGGCAACGTGGTGAGCTACACCAATACGATCGAGCAACTGGGTGGCAGCGGCATCACGGTTCCCGGACGCGGCTTCCTGCTCAACAACGAGATGACCGACTTCGACTTCGCCCCGGCGACGCCGTCCAGCTATGACCCGAACCTGCCCGCGCCGGGGAAGCGGCCGCGTTCGAGCATGTCGCCGACGATCGTGCTGAAGGACGGCAAGTTCGACTTCGCGCTCGGCTCACCGGGTGGCTCGACGATCATCACCACCGTGCTGCAGGTGCTGATCAACCACGTCGACTTCGGCATGTCGCTGCCCGCAGCGATCGCCGCCCCGCGCGTCAGCCAGCGCGACACGCCGACGAGCATGGCCGAACCAGCGTTCTACACCAGCGATCTGGCCAAGCAGCTCACCAGCCGCTACGGCGAGGCATTCACCGAGGCGACCGGGGCGGTGCTGCCGCTCAACTCGTGGATCGGCAACTCCACCGGCATCCAGCAACTGTCCGGCGGCCGGCTGCAGGCCGCTGCCGAAGCGGTCCGCCAGCATGGCGGCAGCGCACTCGTCGTGCATCCCTCCGGCTAACCTCGCGCCCACCTAAGCCATTGATCAACAGCAACTGAGCATGGCTGGCGGCATGCTGACGGGCTGTTGATCACGTCCACCACTTGCCCCGCCGCAGGAGTACATCGCGCAGGACGTCGGCCCGGTCGGTCATCAGCCCGTCCACATCGAGGTCGAGCAGCCGGGCCATCTCGTCGGCGTCGTTCACCGTCCACGCGTGTACCTGCAGGCCCATCTCGTGCGCGGTCGTCACCAGCCGCCGGTCGGTGAAGACCAGCCCACCGAGCCGGGCCGGCACCTGAGCGCACAGACCCGCACCGGCGCGCGGTCGCCTGCCAACCCGGGACGTCAGCCGCAACGCCACCGCCTCGCGCGGGCCGAGCGCAGTGCACAGCCGGCTGCCGAACGCCCGGCGGACGGCCGCCACCCGCGCATCGGAGAACGCGCCCACACAGACCCGGTCGATGGAGCCGCTGGCCCGGATCGCGTCGAGCGTCGCGGCAAGGGAATGGTCAGCCTTCACGTCGAGGTTCACACACGCGTCCGGCCAGGTGGCCAGGACGTCGGCCAGCAGCGGGATGGGCTCGCGTCCGCCGATACGCGCGTGCCGGACCTGCGCCCAGGGCAGTCGCGCCACGACGCCGCGCCGGTCGGTGACCCGGTCCAGCCGCGCATCGTGGAAGGCGAGGGCAACGCCGTCGGCGGTCACCCGCACATCCGTCTCGAGATAGCGGTAGCCGAGGTCGATAGCGCCCTGGAATGCGACCATCGAGTTTTCGGCACCGAACAGGTCGAACCCGCGATGTGCGAAGGCGATCGGCGTAGGCCCGTCCAGGAAGGACACGCTCCGATCATGCCGCTATGCCCCGACTGCAGCTCGGCGCCGGCCTGATCGCGACGCATCGCGACTCCGCGGTCGAGTCACCCGATGCTCGCAGAAGCGGTACCTGCCGCGGCTTGTGTGGGCACCCGATATCCGGCGGCTGAGTCGCGTCGCCGACGCACTACCTTGGGCGGACTCCGATTTTTCAGAGAGGCCATCACCATGGGCAAGCTGATCTACTCAGCGATCACCTCACTCGACGGGTACCTCGAGGACGCGGAAGGCAACTTCGACTGGGCAGAGCCGGACGAAGAGGTGCTTAGCTTCGTCAATGAGATTGAACGTCCAGTAGGCACTTACCTCTACGGGCGTCGGATGTACGAGACGATGGCCTTTTGGGAAACTGCCTGCGTCGCCGACCAGCCGCCCTTCGTGCGGGACTTCGCCGAGTTGTGGCGGGCAGCAGACAAGATCGTGTATTCCACGTCGCTGGGAGCGGTTTCCAGCGCCAGGACGCGCATCGAGCGCGAGTTCGATCCGAGAACGATCCGGGAGATCAAAGCGGCCCAGGAACGTGCCATCACCGTCGGCGGTCCCAACCTGGCGGCCCAGGCTCTCAAGGCCGGACTGGTGGATGAGTGCCAGCTGTTCCTGACGCCCGTCGTTGTCGGAGGTGGCAAACCGTCACTCCCAGACAACGTCCGCCTCCAGATGGAACTGATCGGCGAGCGCCGCTTCCGCAGCGGGGTCGTATTCCTCCACTACCGCACCGCACCGTCGAAATCGGACGAGCGTTGATATCGGCTGGCTCAGGAGCTCCTGCACTGGGCGGTCGGAATCAGGCCAGCTCGGCACGCAGCAGCTTGCCGGTCGCGTTGCGCGGCAGCTCGTCGACGAAGACCACATCGCGCGGCACCTTGTGCCGGGCCAGCTCGCTTCGGACGTGCGCCTGAACCTCGCCGACGTCCAGATCCGCTCCGTCCGCGCGGACGATGAGCGCTTTGAGGCGCCTGCCGAAGTCCGCGTCGTCGACACCGATCACTGCGGCGTCCGCCACTGCCGGGTGTTCGAGCAGCAGGTTCTCAACCTCGCCCGGGAACACGTTCTCCCCGCCCGAGACGATCATGTCGTCGTCGCGTCCGTCGATGAACAGCAGGCCGTCCTCGTCGAAGTGGCCGACGTCGCCGGATGACAGCAGGCCGTCGAGCTCGTTCTTCGACCCACCGCCGGTGTAGCCGGGGAACTTGAGCCCGCTGCGGACGAAAACCCGGCCGGTGACATTCGGCTCGGTGATCTTGTGGTCGTCCTCGTCGCAGAGCACGACCGTGCAGCCCACCGGCGCGCGGCCGACGGTGCCCGGTGCCCGCTTCCAGTCCGCGGGTGTGGCGACGCTGGCGACCGCGACCTCGGTCGAGCCGTAGAGATTGTAGAGAACGTCGCCGAAGACGGCGATCGTGTGATTGCCTACCTCGGGAGCGAGCGCCGAGCCAGCGACGAAGACGATGCGCAGCTTGCCGGTGTCGTACCGCTTGATCACGTCGTCGCCGAGCTGGAGCAGCCGTTGCAGCATGGTCGGGACGAGCACGAGCTCCTGTGCCTGGTACTTCTGCAGCGACCGCAGCGTCTGCACCGGGTCGAATCGGCGGTGCGTGATCGTGGTCGATCCGAGTGCAAGCGTCAGCAGGAATTGGGACAAGCCGGTGCCGTGGAAGAGCGGTGCACCGAAGACGGTGCGTTCGCCGGTCCGGAGCGGGATGCGGTCGAGGAACTGCGCGGCGGGCAACGGTGAACTGAGATGGCGCGATGCGCCCTTCGGCGTGCCAGTGGTGCCGCTGGTCAGCAGCACGAGCGCGCCGACCGAGGTCGGCCTTCCCGGATCGGCGTCGTCGGTCGACGCGATGAGCTGCTCCAGCGTCTCGTGCGCGGTGTCGGCATCGTCCGTCCAGGCGAGGTAGCGCCGGACCTCGCCGGGGATGGCGCCGAGGAGATCGCCGAACTCGGCGTCGTACACGATGGTGTCCACGCCCTCGCGCTCGGCAACCGCCGCCAGCGCCGGCTCGGCGAAGCCGGTGTTCATCAGCACCAGCCGGGCACCGATCTTGCCGGACGCGAACATCGCGTCGAGCAGCCCGCGGTGGTCGCGGCAGAGCACCGCGATCACGGACTGTTCGCCGAGGCCGCGCTCGCGCCAGGCGCGCGCGAGGGCGTTGGAGCGGCGGTCCAGTTCGCCGAAGCTCAGCTCGCCGAGGTCGTCCACCAGACCGAGCGCGTCCGGGTTACGGCGGGCGGCCACGCGGATCGCACCCGCGACCGTCCCCCAGCGCCGCATGGCGAGCAGCGCGCCGGCCGCGTCGACGGGACGGGTGAGCGGCACCAGTCCGGCCCGGTACAGGACGACGGCCTGGCGCACGGCCGTCGACAAATGATGCGCCTGCTCCAGTAACACCCGTGAAGTGAAGCATGATTCACTGCAGTCCGAAGGAGTCCGCGATGCCGCACACGCACGAGGTGAGCAACCAGGTACCACCGTTGGTGGATCGCGATATCGCCAGCTTCCCCGCGCTGTTCGAGGGCCTGAAGCGCGAGGGCGCCGAATGGGCCGAGCACGAAGTGCGCGAGCTCGGCCTTCGCGCGAACGGCCCCGAGGCGCAGCAGTGGGGACGGCTGGCCAACGAGCACCCGCCCGTGCTGCACACGCACGACCGGTACGGCAACCGCGTAGACGAGGTCGAGTACCTGCTGCAGTACCACGAGCTGATGCGTGTCGCCGTCGCGCACGGCCTGCACGGTGCGCCGTGGGCCTCGGACCGGGCGGGCGAACATGTCGCTCGCGCCGCCAAGGTGATGGCCTGGGGCGTCGCCGACGCCGGACACCTGTGTCCGATCTCGATGACCTACGCGGTCGTGCCGGCGCTGCGCGCGGGCCCCGCGCTCACCGCCGGCTACGAGCCCTTGCTGACCAATAGGCGCTACGACCCTGCCGTGCGCCCACCGCTCGAGAAAGCCGGTCTCACCGCCGGCATGTCGATGACCGAGAAGCAGGGTGGCTCGGACGTCCACGCGAACACCACGCGCGCGGTGCCCTGCGCCGATGCAACGCATCGGATCTCCGGGCACAAGTGGTTCACGTCCGCACCGATGTCCGACCTGTTCCTGACCCTTGCGCAAGCGGACGGCGGGCTGTCGTGCTTCCTCGTCCCGCGTGTCCTGCCCGACGGTACGCGCAACGGGATCTGCCTGCAGCGCCTGAAGGACAAGCTCGGCAACAAGTCGAACGCGTCGGCCGAGGTCGAGTACGAGGAAGCGGTGGGCTGGCTCGTCGGCGAGGAGGGACGCGGCGTGCGCACCATCGTCGAAATGGTGAACTTGACCCGACTGGATTGCGCACTCATGGCTGCGGGCGGGATGCGCATCGGCACCGCTCATGCCGTCCACCACGCGACACACCGGCGGGCGTTCGGCAGGCGACTGCTCGACCAGCCGGCGATGGTCAACGTCCTCGCCGATCTCGCCGTCGAGTCCGAGGCCGCGACGACGGTCGTGTTGCGGCTGGCCGGCGCCGTCGACCGGGCCGCGCGCGGGGACCGGGCCGAGGCGGCGTTCCGGCGGATCGGGTTGGCGGTGACCAAGTACTGGCTGTGCAAGCGGTGGTCGGCGCACGCGGCCGAGTCGTTGGAGTGCCTCGGCGGCAACGGCTATGTCGAGGACTCGGGGCTGCCCAGGCTGTATCGCGAGGCGCCGCTCGTGTCGATCTGGGAGGGCTCGGGCAACGTCGCGGCGCTCGACACGTTGCGTGCGATGGCCCGCCAACCCGAGGCGGTCGAGGCGTACCTCGGCGAGCTGGACCTGGCCGCCGGCGCGGACACCCGCTTCGACGACGCCCTTGCCGTGCTGCGTAAGCAGCTCGGCAACCTCGACCAGCTCGAATACCGGGCCCGGCACGTCGTCGAGCGGATGGCGCTGTTGCTGCAGGGTGCGCTGCTGCTGCGACACGGCGACAGGGCGGTGACCGAGGCGTTCGTCGCGTCCCGGATCGCCCGCGATTGGGGCGGTGCGTACGGCACGCTGCCGACTGGCCTGGACACCGACCCGATCCTGGCCCGAGCGGCGATTTCAGAGAGCGGAGCCGTGACGCCGTGACGAAGGGGGTCCAGGATCTGATGTACGCGGTCGAGCGCGTCCGGGACGAGTTCCACTCGGCCGTGTACACCGCCGGGGACCTCGACGCGGCATTAGCGCTCACGAGTACCGATTGCGCCTTGCTGAACATCCCGGCTGGCACGGGGGCCGGGTCTGCCGGCGCGCTTCGGCGCTACCTAGCCGAGGACGTTCTCCCGCACCTGCCCGCGGACCTGACCTTCCGGCGAGTCTCGCGAACGGGAAACAGATGGACGGTTGCCCAGGAGGACCTCGTCGGGTTCACCCACGACCGAGCGCTGCCGTGGCTGCTTCGGGGTGTCGCTCCGACCCACCGTCCTGTGGAAGTTCTCGCGATTTCCGTCGTCACCGTGCGGCGCTCGCTCATCACCTCCCACCGGACCCTGTGGGACCACTCCGGACTCCTGACGCAACTACACCTCGACCCCTCGGACGTCGCAACGCCCGCACCCGCGCACCCCTGACCGTTGCGTTCTCCAACCTCGTGATGCGCATCAGCGTTCAGCGCTAAGCGGGACGGGCTGTCGACCGCGGTAGGTGCGCAGCGCGGCGATGCCTCGGCACACCGCGTAGATCACGAACGAGATCGTCGTGATGAACGGACTGACCGGCACGCTGCCGCCGAGCGCGAGCAGGATGCCACCGACGGTGGAGGTGGTGGCGAACGCAACACTGAGCACGGGCACGAGGACGGGTGAGGCGGTCACCCGCATCGCGGCGGCGGCGGGCGTGCAGACGATGCTGAGCACCAGCAGCGCCCCGACGATCTGGATCGACATCGCTACGGTCAGTCCGAGGATCAGCATGAATGCCGGCGAGAGCAGCCGGACCGGAACGCCGCGGGCCGCTGCCGTCTCGGGGTCGGTACTGGCGAAGGCGAGCGGGCGCCACATCACGGCGAGGGCCGCAAGCACGACGACGGAGATCACCACCAGCCAGCGCAGCTGCACGGAGTCGACGGCGACGATCTGTCCGGTCAGCAGACCGAACTTGTTCGCGGCTCGGCCCTGGTAGAGCCCGAGAAACAGCACGCCGAGCCCGAGCCCGAACGGCATGAGCACGCCGATGATCGAGTTGCGGTCCCGGGCGCGCTGCCCGAGGGCGCCGATGGCCACCGCCGCCACGAGGGATCCGGCAACGGAACCGACGACCACGCTGATGCCGCCGAGCAATGCGGCCGCCGCACCGGCGAAGGACAGTTCGCTGATGCCGTGCACCGCGAAGGGCAGATCCCGCATCATCACGAAGGCGCTGATCAGCCCGCACACGACGCCGAGGACGGCCCCGGCCACGATCGAGTTGTGCACCAGCACGAGCAACTCGCCGTAGTCGGAGAAGTCGAAGATCCGTCCCCAGATGTCACTGCTCATGGGGGCCCACGGGTTGTTGATCAGGTTTTCCCCGCGCATGCTCGGTTACGGCACGCGAAACCGAGCACCAACGGGGAAAACCTGATCGGCGGGACGTCACGGGGCGACCGCTTGCGATGTGGTCGTGCTCGTGGACGTATGCGTCCGGCACGCCGGCGACGACGATCCGTCCGCCGGTTCGGATCACCTCTACCGCGACGCCATAGAGCGAGCTCAACGTCCGCGAGGTCATCACCTCGTCCACCGTCCCCATGCTGAAGCGCCCATCAGCCAGGTACAACACACGGTCGACATAGGGCAGGATCGGATTGATCTCGTGGGTCACGAAGACGACGGCGGTCCCGCTCGTGCGCCGCCGGTTGTCGACGAGTTCGATCACGGCCTGCTGATGCTGCAGATCGAGGGAAAGCAGCGGCTCATCGCACAGCAGCAGCCTCGGATCGGTTGCCAACGCCTGGGCGATGCGCACCCGCTGCTGCTCACCTCCGGAGAGGACCCCGACCGGTACGTCCGCGTAGGCCGCTGCTCCGACCGAGTCCAGCGCGGCGTCGACCAGCCGCCGGCGCGCCCTCGTCCGACGGCCGAGCCCCCAGCGGTGCCCGTCGACGCCCTGCGCCACGACATCGCGAGCCCGCAGCGGCGTGAGCGGATCGATACGACGCAGCTGTGGCACATATCCGATCAGCCGGCTGCCGCGCCGCACGGGCGCGCCGGCCACGAGCACGCGCCCACCCGACAGCGGCGTCAGACCCA
>JALZAI010000323.1 GCA_030948475.1 Actinomycetota bacterium | reverse complement strand
CACTGTGCCGCAGGGCCCACCTATTGATCACCGAAGTGGAGAGCGCACTCGACCATGACCGCAGCGCCTGCGGATATCTCCCCCGTCACGCAGCTCTCGCTGCGGCAGGCGCTGCAACGCGGGCGGGTACGGGGTACCACAGCCCTGCTCGGGCCGGCCTTTATCGCCGCCATCGCCTACGTGGACCCGGGGAACTTCTCCACCAACTTCACCGCGGGGGCGCAGTACGGTTATCGGCTGGTCTGGGTGGTCGTGCTAGCCAACTTCATGGCGATGCCCGTCCAGTTCCTGTCGGCGAAGATCGGCATCGTCACCGGTCGATCGCTGCCGGAGCTGTGCCGGGACCGGTGCCATCCGGCGGTACGCGGCGGCCTGTGGGTGCAGGCCGAGCTGGTCGCGATGGCCACGGATCTGGCCGAGTTCCTCGGCGCCGCGATCGGGCTCAACCTGCTCTTTGGCGTCCCAGCACTGCCGGCCGGGCTCATCACGGCGGTGATCGCCTTCGCGGTCCTCGCGCTGCAAAGCCGCGGTAGCCGCCCGTTCGAACGAGCGATCTGCTTCCTGCTGCTGATCATCTTCGCCGGATTCGGCTACCAACTTGTAGTCGGCGGAACCGACACCAGCGCCGCAACCGCCGGGCTGGTGCCAAGCTTCCAGGGATCGGGCAGCGTCTACCTGGCCGCGGGCATCATCGGGGCCACGATGATGCCGCACGTCGTCTACCTGCACTCCGCGATGACGAGCCGGCGGGTGCAGTGTGTCGACGACCACGATCGGGTTCGGCTGCTGCGCTTCCAGCGATGGGACGTCATCGCGGCCCTCGGCCTGGCCGGGCTCATCAACCTGTCCATGATCCTGATCGCCGCGCACACCTTTCGGGGCAGCGCGCACTCCGCCGCGTCCCTGTCCGACATCCATCGTGGGCTCGGCGCGATCATCGGCGGGGGCACCGCCCTGGCGTTCGCCACGGCGTTGCTGGCATCGGGTATCTCCTCGTCCAGCGTCGGGACGCTCGCCGGGCAAGAGGTCATGTCGGGGTTTCTGCGAATTCGGGTCCCGCTGCTGATCCGCCGCGCCGTCACCATGGCACCCGCGCTCATCGTTCTCGCCCTCGGGCTCGACGCGACGCAGATCCTCAACTTCAGTCAGGTCGTGCTCAGCTTCGGCATCCCGTTCGCCCTCGTGCCCCTCGTCCTGGTGACCCGCAGCCGAGCCATCATGGGCAGCTTCGTCAACCCGCGCTGGCTGACCGCCGCGATGGTCGCGGTCACGACCGTCGTCGTCGCACTCAATGCGTGGCTGCTCTACAACCAGTTCTGACTCCCTCCGCCGAGTCAGGCGGTGGTCCAGATGCCGCCGTCGACGGGAAGTACCACGCCGGTGACCCAGGCGCCGGCCCGCGAGGCGAGGTAGATCGCCGCGCCGGCCATGTCGTCGGGCCGTCCGATCCGACCGAGCGGCGAGCTCGCAGCGATTCGATCGCCGGATTCCTCGAGGATGGCGGCCATCATGTGCGACGGGAACGGGCCGGGCGCGATCGCGTTCACGGTGATGTGGCGAGGCCCCAGTTCCCTGGCGAGTACCCGGGTCAACTGGTGCACGCCGGCCTTGCTGGCCGAATAGGAGTAGTTGTTGAACTCGGGTACGCGGAGGGCGTCGATACTGCCGACGTTGATCACTCGCGCCGGGTCGTCGTCGGTTGCCGCGGCTTCGAGCAGCGGGAGGAATGCGCGCGTCAGAAAGAACGGCGCCTTGAGGTTGAGGTCGAGCACCTTGTCCCAACCCGCGGCCGGGAACTGCTCGAGCGGCGCACCCCACGCCGCGCCGGCGTTGTTGATCAGGACGTGGACGCGTTGCTCGCGGGCGCCGACTTCGGTGGCCAATCGGGCGCACTCGGCCTCGCGCGACAGGTCCGCCGGAATCGACTCGACCCGGCCGTACTCAGCGAGTTCGCCTACCGCCGCGTCACCGGCCTCGGGCTTGCGCGAACTCACGTAAACCGACGCGCCCGCCTGCAGCAGTCCGCGAACCATCATCAGGCCGATGCCGCGGGTGCCGCCCGTCACGACAGCGATCTTGCCGGCAAGATCGAACAGATCCGTCACGGCGACCCCAGCGGTTGGGCGGCTGTACGCTGACCAGCCGTTCGGCGCAGTGTAGTCAACTCGACATCTCCAGGGCGACCGGGTGCGGACGCTGGGCAGTATCGAGCCGGGCCGTGGCTCCGTAACGTAAGGGCAAACCGCCGGACGGACCGAGGAGTAGCAATGACAGACAACAAGACTTCCCTGGACGAGCACCTGGACGAGTTGCTCGAGGTCGAGCGGTTCGAGCCACCGGCCGAGTTTGTCGAGTCCGCCCGGTCGACCGACGCCGGGCTGTACGACGAGGCGGCGGACGCACCCTCGTGGTGGGCCGAGCAAGCCCGCACCCGGTTGAGCTGGGAGACTCCGTTCGAGACCGGGCTCGACGACAGCAAAGCGCCATTCTTCAAGTGGTTCGCCGACGGCAGGCTCAACGCGTCCTACAACTGCCTGGACCGGCACGTCGACGACGGACGCGGTGACAAGGTCGCCTTCCACTGGCACGGCGAGGACGGTGAGCAGCGGGCGCTGACCTACGCCGATCTGCTCGCCGACGTCCAGAAGCTGGCGAATGTGCTGCTCGAGCGCGGCGTGCACAAGGGCGACGTGGTGGGGATCTTCATGCCGATGATCCCCGAGGTCGTCGTCGCAATGCTTGCTTGCGCGCGCATCGGGGCACCGCACACCGTCGTGTTCGGCGGGTTCGCGCCGTCCTCCATGGCCGAGCGCCTCGAGGTGAGCAAGGCGACGGCGCTGATCACCGTCGACGGTGCCCGCCGCAAGGGCAAGACGGCCGCGATCAAGCAGACAGTCGACGAGCACATCGGCGACCTCGGCGACCTGCACACCGTCGTCGTCGTCCGCGCGACCGGCACCGACAGTCCGATGCAGGACGGCCGCGACATCTGGTACGACGAGGCGCTCGCCGACGCCGACCCGGACTGCCCGGCCGAGCCGATGGAGGCCGAACACCCGCTGTTCCTGCTCTACTCCTCGGGCTCTACGGCCAAGCCGAAGGGCATCCTGCACACCACCGGCGGATACCTGACCGGCGTGGCGACGACCACCGATCTGGTGTTCGACCTGGATGCGGACAAGGACATCTTCTGGTGCACCGCCGACGTCGGCTGGGTCACCGGGCACTCGTACATCGTCTACGGACCGATGGTCAACGGCGTCACGTCGGTGATGTTCGAGGGGGCCCCGGACTACCCGGACAAGGACGCCTGGTGGGACGTGGTCGAGCAGTACGGCGTGACGATCTTCTACACGGCTCCGACTGCGCTCCGCTCATGCATGAAGTGGGGTGCGGAACACCCCGGCAAGCACGACCTGTCCTCGCTGCGAATTCTCGGGACGGTCGGCGAGCCGATCAACCCCAAGGTCTGGGTCTGGTACCACACGGTCATCGGTGGCGAACGCTGCCCGATCGTGGACACCTGGTGGCAGACCGAGACCGGCTCGATCATGATCGCCCCCCTGCCAGCGCTGACCGAGACCAAACCCGGTTCGGCGACCCGGCCGCTGCCAGGCATCTCGGCCGATCTATTCGACGAGGAGGGGAACCAGGTCGACGAGGGCACCGGCATCCTGGTCATCACCGAGCCCTGGCCAGCCATGCTGCGCACGCTCTACGGCGACGACGACCGCTACGTGGAGACCTACTTCAGCAAGTTCGGCGACCGTACCTACGTGGTCGGCGACTCCGCCCGCCGCGACGAGGATGGCTACATCTGGATCATCGGGCGCATGGACGACGTGATCAACGTATCGGGACACCGGCTGTCCACCGCGGAGGTCGAGTCTGCGCTCGTCTCGCACCCCTCGGTGGCCGAGGCGGGCGTCGTGGGCACCCCGGACGAGCAGACCGGGCAGGCGCTCGTCGCGTTCGTATCGGTGCGCGGCGACGCGGACGAGGACGGCCTGGAGGAGCAATTGCGTGCACACGTCGCCGACAAGATCGGCAAGCTCGCGCGGCCGAAGCGGATCGTCTTCACCGCGGACCTCCCCAAGACCCGGTCTGGCAAGATCATGAGGCGGCTGCTGCGCGATGTGATCGAGGGCAACGAGCTCGGCGACGTGAGCACCCTCGCGGACCCGAGCGTGGTGGACGACCTGCAGAAAAGCGTGTCCGAGAACTGAGGCATCTCACAACGGTTGGGCTGTGACCGAGATCCCGCGATCCGCTGCCGTCCGAGTTAGCCAGTTAGCAGATCACGTGCTAACCTTGCTAATAGCACGTCACAGCGATCTCAACACCGAAGGAGCCATCGAATGGCAACCGCACAGCAGACCAAGACCAACCGCAACGCCCCGGCTGGATTCGACCTCCCGTCGGTCGACGAGGCCACCGAGCGGATCCGCGACCTCAACGAGCGAGTTATCACCTCTTCGAAGAGCGCCGGGCTCGTCGCCTTGGATGCCTACGAGAAGGCGCTGCACAGTCTGGTGGACTTCGAGGAGAAGGTTGCCTCCGCCAGCCAGCTCGAGTGGGTCTCCGCTCTGGCCAGCACGCACGCCAAGTTCATCGCCGACGTCGGCAGCTCCTACACCAAGGCCGCGCGCGACCTGCTCAAGTAGCAGAGCACTGACGTTGCAATGACCATCCCTGCGCTCACCCTCGAAACCGAGGGTGAGCGCAGTGTTGTCCGCGTAACAGACAGTCCGCGTAACAGACAGAAAGGCGACCGATGCCCGATCCGACACGCCGAAGCGCGATCGTCACGGGTGCCGCGAGC
>JALZAI010000310.1 GCA_030948475.1 Actinomycetota bacterium | reverse complement strand
GAATACTGCGGGTGCCAGTCGCTGGAATCGATCGCGGAGCTGACCCGCGAACACGACCGGGTCGTGAATCTCATCCGCCCAGATCCGGCCCGCTCACCAGCAGCACGATCTCGCCTCGCGGTACATCTCCAGCAGCACACCGCGCACGTACGGGTACCGGACGCGGGTCGGCGAGTAGGTGTACCAGGACAGGGCGGCGCCACGCGGGCAGCCCCGGGGCTCGTACTCCGGCTTGTCCGGTCCGACCGACGGATAGTCGGTCTGCTGGGACTCCCAGGTGATGATCCCGTCCTTGACGGGCTCGCTCCGTTCGCGCCGCCCGAGTACATGCCCGAATCCGCCGGAGCACGGTGATGAACGTCAGCGCGTTCGATGTGGTGCTGTTCGTCGCGGTGCCCTATATCGCCATCGCGATCTTCATCGTCGGGCACTACTGGCGCTACCGCTACGACAAGTTCGGCTGGACCACCCGCTCCTCTCAGCTCTACGAACGCAGGCTGCTGCGCATCGGCAGCCCACTTTTCCACTTCGGCATCTTGTTCGTGTTCCTCGGCCACGTCGGAGGTCTGCTTATCCCGGAATCGTGGACCAAGGCCGTCGGCGTCACCGAAACCGTGTATCACGCGGCCGCGGCCAGTCTGGGCGTCCTGGCCGGATTCTGCACGCTCGCGGGCGCGGCGATCCTCATCTATCGCCGGCGCACGGTCGGACCGGTGTTCTCCGCAACCACCCGCAACGACAAGGCGATGTACGTCCTGCTCATCGGCACGCTGGTGCTCGGGCTGGGCACCACCGTGTTGGGCAATCTGATCGGCCATCCGCACGACTACCGCCAGACGGTCGCACCCTGGTTCCGGTCGATCCTCTACTTTCACCCGGACACCAGCCTGATCCTGCGCGCTCCGATCGGTTTCCAGCTGCACGTACTCGCAGCCTGGATGCTGTTCGCGTTCTGGCCGTTCAGCCGCCTGGTGCACGTCTTCTCCGCACCGATCGGCTACCTCACCCGTCCCTACATCGTGTACCGCAGCCGCGACGACGAGCTCGGGGCGCGCGCACCGCGCCGCGGATGGGACCGAGTCGGATGAACTAGTCGGCCAGCGCCGCTACGCGGCGATCTTCATGCGCGGAGCGAGTCATGACCCGGTGGGCGCGTGAAGATCCGCGGGGTGGAGCAGTAGATCAAACCCCGGGGCGCCGCCTCGGTCGTGCCCAGCGGCCACGCTTTCCGATTCGGCTCGGTCAGTGTTTCGGCCCGCGGCTTTCGCCCGGTAGAGGGCGCGGTCGGCTGCGGACAGTGTCGCCAATGTCGTGCGCTCGGTGTGACACGTGGCGATGCCGGCCGAGAAGGTGACGCCTGGCTGCAGCGTCGACCAGTTTTGGTGCAACCGCTCGAGCACGGCGTAGGCCTGTGCGGTGGTCGTGGCGGGAAGCAGCAGCAGGAACTCCTCGCCGCCGTAGCGGGCGCAGTAGTCACGCTCGCGCAGTCCGACGCGCAGCAGCGCCCCGAAGTCGGCGAGGACGTGGTCTCCGGCGTCGTGGCCGCGGGTGTCGTTCAGCTCCTTGAACAGGTCGAGGTCGCAGATAATGACGGTGTCACCTGGGAGCGCAAGAGACATGCGCGTCTGCAGATCGCGGCGGTTGGCCACTCCGGTCAGCACATCGGTATGTGCCGCGCTGCGCAGCGCGATGGTCAGCGTGGTTTGTCGGCGGGTGATTCTGGACAGCAACTCAGCCAGTAGCCCCCAGACCAGAATGCTGATGACCAGACGCACGGTGATCGCGGGCGACAGACCACCGTTGGCGGTCACGAACGTCACGGCGGCCGGCGACATCGCCCAGATACTGGTGCCCGGCGGCTGGGTCAGACCGACGTAGGCGAAGCACAAGGTGAGCACACCCGTGAGCGGAGCAACGAGCCCAGGCCGGGCTACGCTGAGGCTTATCAGCGCCACGCACACCAAGGCCGGGAAGACCAACGTCGCACGCGGGTGCCTGCGCGACCAGTCCATGACAACGCTCAGCGCAAGGACGCCCAGCATGATCGCGCTAACCACGACCAGCGCCGTCCAGCCCCGGCCGTCCGGATGCAACAGGGGCGCCGATACCAGCACCGCTGCGCCGGCCCCGAGCAGCAGTAACCGGCCGGCCACCACCGCGTCCAGTTCTCCGGTAAGCGACCCCGCCAGGCCGGCGAACATCGGCGACAGCACGCGATCAGCGGCCCGGCGGACCTCGCCGCCTCGACGCATCACAGCCATCATGCCAACTTCATCGGTTCAGATCGGCCGGAGCTGAGCGCCGCGCTCGAGCTGCGTCGAACGCGCTGGCTCGGCAGGAAGATAGCGTCGCCCATTCTCGATAGGTCGTTCGCCCCTGCCTCAGCGAACGCAGCTTCGAGCTGTACGACGATCAGCTCGACATCTACGCCGAGAAGCGTGGCCCCAGACCGGCGTGAGTTCCAGCGACTTCAGACAACCGCGCCGCTCGCGGCTTGACACCCCTCGCCTGCGGCGCGTGGTAACGACGGTCCCTTGAGTAGTTGTCGGCCGCAGCAAAGACGCTGGCATGCCGTGATGCGACTGCATCAGTAGGATTCGCTGATCGTTTCCGTTATCCGGCGGCGACGGGACTTGACGGTTTCGGGTGCGCGGCCGACGCGGAGAAGCACGTTGGGATGCATGGCGAGCTGAAGTTCGGTGCGTAGTTGCCAGTGAGTCTCGGCCACTTCGATGACCTGGGTGAGCGGGCTCGCGGCGTAGCCGAGCCGAGTGAGCTCGAGCCACACGTGTTCCAGCGCCTCTCCGGCGCGTAGCCAAGCAGCCGGTCCGTCGGCGAGGGTGCCCAGTAGCAGCAGCGTCTCGGTGCCGCCCGATTCAGGGTCGGCAGGGAGCCAGCCCATGCTTCGGGTGTCGAACTTGCGAATGGGCAGCGAATCGTGGGCGTCGGCGCCGATCCCGACGTAGGGAGCTGTCGCGGACCAGACGCCGTCGAATCGTCGCGGGTCGTCGCTGGTCCAGGCCCGCAGCTCGGCTCGGTAGGCCGGGTCGGCGTTCTCAATCCGGTCCGCCTGCTGGCTCAGCCGTGCCGTCGTCAACCGCTGCTTCGCGCCCTTGATTTGCACCAGCTCGGCGCCCTCGGCCGCTGCGGCGGACACCAGGTCGTGAATCACGACGGGCGGTACCGGCTCGTCCTCGAAGTGCCGACGATTCGTGCGTCGCAGTTCGATGGCCGGTTCCAGGTCGCCGATCTGCACCCAGTCCTCGACCGCGGCCGGAATGGTGAGCCGGGCAACGAGGTCCGATCGCAGGGCGTCCGGGAATCGCTCGACCACAGCGTCGAATCCGGCGGCGGCGAGGGCGACGCGCGCATTGAACAGCGCACAGCCGCAACTGATCATCAGTTGTCGGCGTCTGGGGTCGAGGACGCGCAGCTGTCGGGTCCGATCGGCGCGGATCTCGAGCCCGTCGCGACGCAGGACCAGCCGCCACGGTTGGGTGTTATGCACAGACGGCGCGCGAGTCGCGCCAATTGCCGCCCGTCGGAGTGCGCGGGTCGTCTTGACGTCGGTCACGGAGGTCATGTCTCACCTGATTCCACGAGGCGCGGCGGGAAATGCCGCACCCCCTACCCTGCTTCGTCCGGGGCTCGAGTAGCAGGGCCGGACGTCCCGTCGCGTCCGTGCGAAGGTCACC
>JALZAI010000288.1 GCA_030948475.1 Actinomycetota bacterium | reverse complement strand
CTTCGCCGCCGAGCAGGCTGCCGACGCCGGTGATCAGGACGACATTGGGCATACCGAAGCAGGTATCGCGTCGCTACTTCTTGTTGCGCCGCTGGACGCGGGTCTTCTTCAGCAGCTTGCGGTGCTTCTTCTTGGCCATCCGCTTGCGGCGCTTCTTGATCACAGAACCCATAGAGGAATACCTCGTTCGCTTACATTCGTGCGCGCCCGGACACGAAGGCGGGCGCGGTGCCAGCTGCGAGCCTACCTGGCCGGCGGCACCCGACGACGCCGCGTGGCCGAGGTCGGCAATGGCGTGCCTGGCCGCAGACCGGGCTCAGCCGGCCTCGATGAAGGCCGCGCGCAGATAGTCGTGCACCGCCTTCTCGGGCACCCGGAAGGAACGCCCGACGCGAATTGCCGGCAGCTCGCCGCTGTGCACCATGCGGTAGACCGTCATCTTGGATACCCGCATCACGGCCGCGACCTCAGCGACGGTCAGGAACCTGACGTCAGACAGCGCGGGGTCGGCAGGACGCGGCCCGGCGGACTCACCCTCCCGGGAGCCGCGCTTTGCAGGACCTTGCCCACGCTCTTGCCCGCGACCGGACGGGGTGCTCATGCCCGTCCTCGCTGCGCTCCGGGCGGGCATGCCGAGACGCGATGCCACTGGATCGCTCGGCAAGCCTCGCTCATGCCCGTCCTCGCTGCGCTCCGGGCGGGCATGCGGAGACGCGATGCCACTGGATCGCTCGGCAAGCCTCGCTCATGCCTCACCGACACCTTCGGCACGCGTCGCTGCGTCGGCTTCCCCACCGACGAACGGGACACGCACGTGCTCAGCTGAGACTAGCGGTACGGGTGGGGCAGAAGCGACCCCACGTCCCCACTCGGTACCAGACCGTATCTGTTCGCGAGCTGAGCGCTGTGCCGATTGCACGGATTTATAGTGATTTCATATTGATTTTCCGAGTTCGGCGCTTCGTTTCGCGGCCGCCTCGATCGCGGCCAGCAGCGCAGCCCGGACGCCGTGCACCTCGAGTTCCCGAATGGCCATGATGGTCGTCCCGCCGGGGCTGGTGACCGCCTCGCGCAGCTGAACCGGGTGCTCGCCGGAGTCACGCAGCATAACCGCGGAGCCGATCGCGGTCTGCACGATCAGGTCTGCCGCCAGGGCCCGCGGTAGGCCCAGGAGGATCCCGGCGTCGATCATGGCCTCGACCAGGAAGAAGAAGTAGGCCGGCCCCGATCCGGACAGGGCCGTCACCGCGTCCAGCTGTGACTCCGGCACCCGTACGACCTTGCCGACCGAGGCGAGCAGGGCTTCCGCGGCGGCCAGGTGATGTTCCTGCGCGTGGGCGCCCCCGGCGACCGCGGTCATCGCCTCGTCCACGAGGGCCGGGGTGTTGGGCATGCAGCGCACGACCGGGACGCCCTCGGTCAGGGCCTGCTCGACCCGCGCGGTCGTCACGCCCGCGGCGACGGACACGACAAGATGATCTAGGGTGACTGCTGGGCGCAATTCGGTCAGTAGCGTGTCGATGTCCTGCGGCTTGACCGCGATGACCAGCGTGCGCGCTGTGTGCGCTGCTTCGGAGACGTCGAGCGTCTTCACGCCGTAGGTCGCGGCGAGCTGGTCGGCGCGCTGCTGGTGCTTCTCGACGACGACGATGTCGGCCGCGGTGTGATGCCCGCGCAGCAGCCCGGTGACCAGTGCCTCGCCGATCTTGCCGCCGCCCAGAATCGCCAGGGTGTCCATATCGGTCAGCCCTTCGTGAACAGTGCCCGGCCGAAGAAGGTGAGATTTGCCGGACGCTCGGCCAGGCGCCGCATGAGGTAGCCGTACCACTGTGCACCGTAGGGCAGATAGACCCGGACCGTGTGCCCACGCGCGGCGAGCCGGCGCTGCTCGTTCGGACGGATGCCGTAGAGCATCTGCAGCTCGTAGCCGGTCTTGGCGTGGAACCGGGCTCGCTCGATGCCGATCTCGATCAGCCGGGGATCGTGCGTGGCCAGCATCGGATAACCGTCGCCCGCCATCAGGATGTTGGTGCAGCGGACGTAGGACAGATCGACCTCGTCGCGCTTCTGGTACGCGACACTCGCCGGTTCCTGGTAGGCACCCTTGCAGAGTCGGACCCGGGCGCCGCTGGCCGCCAGGTCGCGGCAGTCGCTCTCGGTGCGGTGCAGGTAGGCCTGCAGGACGGCCGCGGTGGCGGGGAAATCGGCGCGCAGCTCGGCGAGGACGCCCAGGGTGGAGTCGGTCGTGGTGTGATCCTCCATGTCGAGGGTGACCGTGGCGCCGGCGTGCTCGGCCGCCGCGCAGATTTCGCGGGCGTTCTCGAGAGCGATCTTTGCGCCTTCGCCGGACGTTCCGCCCAGCACCTGCCCGATCGCGGAAAGTTTCACGCTGACCTCGACGCGAGCGGTGAGCGGGCTCAGCCGGGCGGTCAGACCTACCCGGTGCAGCGCATCGAGCAGTTCGGAGTACGCCGAGACGGTCGCGTCGGCCTGCGCTCGCGTGGTGGTGTCCTCGCCGAGGTGGTCGAGGGTGACCGTCAGCCCGTCGTCGACGAGGTGCCGGGTCGCGTCGAGCGCTGCCGCGGTGTCCGCGCCGCCGACGAAGCGCTGCACGACGCTGCGGCTGACCGGTGCGGTGGTGACGAGGCGCTCGAGGCGGCGGTTGCGCGAAGCGGCCAGGATCGTCGAGCGCAGCATGGTCTTCAGGCTAACCATTGCGCGGCACGGCCACCGTTGCGCGTTCCGCGGAACGCGGTCGAACGCTCAATGGTCCCCGGGGTTGGGGACGAGGACGCCGCGGGCCTGGCGCACGGTGAGTTGCGTCGCGCCTCGCGAAGGCACGTGCGCTCAGGGGCCAAACCGGGCGGCGGCGACCAAATGCAGGCGGCAGAACGCGAGCGCCTCGGCAAGATCGGCCTCGCGGTCGGCGCGGTCCAGGGCACGGCGGGTGTTCACTTCGACGATCACGTGCCCGCCGAACCCGCGCGCCACGACCGTCTCGAGCACCTCGGCGCAGGGCTGCAAGCCGCGTCCCGGAACGAGGTGCTCGTCCTTGGGCAGGCCGGTTCCGTCCGCGACATGCAGGTGGCTCAGTCGCTGGCTCATCGCGTCCAACATGGCGAGCACGTCGGACTGGGACACCGCGGCATGCGAGATGTCGAGCGTGTAGTCGCGGTAGACCGCATCGTCGAAGGCGACGTCCCACGACGGCTCGTACGCCGACACCTCACGCCCGCGCACCCGTAGCGGAAACATGTTCTCGACGGCGAAGCGGATGTCGCTCTCGCCGGCCAGCCGGTCGATACCTCGACTGAAGTTGCGGGCGTAGTCGCGCTGCCACCGAAACGGCGGGTGGACGACGACGGTCTGCGCGCCGAGCAGCTCAGCAGCAAAGCGCGCCTTCTGCAGCTTGGTCCAGGGTTCGGTCGACCAGACCCGCTGCGTGATGATCAGGCATGGGGCATGGAGGGCGAGGATCGGCACCTGGTAGTGCTCGGACAACCGCAGCAGCGCGTACGGGTCCTGGCTGGTCGGATCCGTCCACACCATGACCTCGACGCCGTCGTAGCCGAGCTTCGCCGCCAGCTCGAACGCCGCGGCGGTGCTCTCCGGATAGACCGACGCGGTGGACAGCCCGACCTTGACCGGCGCATCGCGCACGACGGTGGACGAACCGGCACTCATGGGGCGCAGAGTAGCCCGTCCTCGCGTCGAGCACGTGACATCTTTCAGGGATGCGAGAGCCAGTCGAGGCGGCGCAGGATCACGCCCTCGCGCAGCGCCCAGGGGCACAGCTCGATCTCGTCCACCCTGAGCGCGTCCATCGTGGCCGAGGCAACGAGCGCCCCGGCCAGCACCTGATGGGCACGCCCGACGCTGACGCCGTCCAACTCGGCGAGGTCGGCGGACGAAATGCGCGAGATGAACGCCGAGATCTGGGTGAGCCCGGTTCGGCTGAGCATCCGGCGGGTGCGCGGACCGGCCGAGCTGGGTGCGGCGCCGGCCAGCCTGGCGAGGGTACGGAAGGTCTTGCTTGTGCCGACAACCCGATCCGGCTTGCCGTCCGCGAGCAGCTTCGTCACGGGTCCGGCGAGTTGTTCGTCGACGAGGTCGCGCAGCTTGGCGAGGTCGGACTTGGACGGCGGGTCGTCGGCGAAGTGACTGCGGGTCAGGCGTCCGGCACCGAGCGGCAGCGACACCGCGACCGCCGGGTCCTCGTCCTGGCCCGCGCCGAGTTCGAGCGAGCCCCCGCCGATGTCCAGGCAGATCAGGTTGCCAGCGCTCCAGCCCAGCCACCGGCGTACGGCGAGGAAGGTCAGGCGCGCCTCGTCCTCGCCGGAGAGCACCTGCAACTCGACGCCGGTCTTGTCGGCCACCCGGTCCAGCACGGCGGCGCTGTTACCGGCGTCGCGCACCGCCGACGTCGCGAACGGCAGTAGATCCTCGCAGCCGAGCGCCTTGGCCTGCTTGCGTGCCGTGGTGACCGCCTTGATCAGCGCGTCCGCGCCCTTGACGCTCAGGTCGCCACGCTTGTCGATGTGCTCGGACAGGCGCAGCTCGCTCTTGTCCGAATGCTGCGGGGTCGGTTCGGCGCCGCGATACGCGTCGACCACGAGCAGGTGAACTGTGTTGGATCCGACGTCGAGCACACCCAACCGCACAGGCCCGACCCTATTACGCTCGCGGACATGCCCCGTCCAGTACGCGAACTGTCGCTCGACTTCCCGCGCGAATGGATCGAGTTCCAGGACCCGGCCGATGCCGAGCACTGGGTCCGCGCCGACCTCACCTGGCTGTGTTCGCGGTGGATGTGCATATTCGGACGCGGCTGCCACGGCACGATCAAGGGCCAGGCCAGCACCGGTTGTTGCAACCACGGCGCGTACTTCTCGGACCGGGCCGACGAGAAGCGGGTCCGCAAGTTCGCCGAGCGGCTCACCCGGGAGGACTGGCAGCTCTACGACGAGGGGCACGCGAAGAACGGCAAGCTGCGCATCAGCGAGAAGGCCGAGGACGACGACGAGAAACGCAACAAGACGCGCATCATCGACGGCGCGTGCGTCTTCGCCAACCGCGAGGGCTTCGCCGGCGGCATCGGCTGCGCGCTGCACGGATACGCGCTACGCCAGGGCATGAACCCGCTCGAGACCAAGCCCGAGGTGTGCTGGCAGCTGCCGGTGCGCCGCGAGCAGGACTGGATCGACCGGCCCGACGGCACCCAGGTGCTGCGCTCGACCATCGCCGAGTTCGATAGGCGAGGCTGGGGCGAAGGCGGGCACGACCTGGACTGGTACTGCACCTCCTCGCCCGAGGCGCACGTCGGCGCCGAGCCGATGTACGAGTCCTACGGCCCCGAGCTGATCGCTCTGATCGGCGCGGAGGCGTACGCGGAGCTGGCGCGGCTGTGCGCCGGGCGCCTCGAGCTGGGCCTGGTTGCGGTGCACCCCGCGACGGCCGAAGCGGAGCGCAACAACAGCTGACTCAACCACACCGCGATGAGCGCTCGCGCGAAGAGCCCGCCACCGGGATCCGCTCACGGCGGATGAGTCAGACCTCGAACTTGTAACCGAGGCCACGGACCGTCACCAGGTGTTTGGGGTTTCCCGGGTCCGGCTCGATCTTGGCGCGCAACCGCTTGACGTGAACGTCGAGAGTCTTGGTGTCGCCGACGTAGTCCGAGCCCCACACCCGGTCGATGAGCTGCCCGCGCGTCAACACTCGTCCGGCGTTGCGCAGCAGCAGTTCGAGCAGGTCGAACTCCTTGAGCGGCAAGGACACCTGCGCGCCGTCGACCGAGACGACATGCCGCTCGACATCCATGCGCACCGGGCCGGCCTCTATAGTGGCCGTGATCAGCTCGTCCGACTCAGCGCCGCGGCGCAGCACGGCGCGGATGCGCGCGATCAGCTCACGGGACGAGAACGGCTTGGTGACGTAGTCGTCGGCGCCCAGTTCGAGCCCGACGACCTTGTCCACCTCGGTGTCGCGCGCGGTGACCATGATGATCGGCACCTTGGACCGGCTGCGCAGCTCGCGGCACACCTCGGTGCCCGACAGCCCGGGCAGCATGAGATCCAGCAGGACCAGATCGGCACCGGAGCGCTCGTAGGCACTCAACGCATCCGGGCCGGTCGCGGACACCTCGACCTCGTAGCCTTCTCGACGCAGCATGTAGGACAGCGCGTCCGAGAACGACTCCTCGTCCTCGACGACCAAAACGCGGGTCATGGTCTTCCCTCCGGGCCGCGGGCGGGCACGCTCGTCGCGCGGGTTCCGCCCCCTGCCCCGGACGATGACGCATCCGAGTGAACGCGAGGTAGCCGGATCGTGAATGTCGAGCCTTCGCCGACTGTGCTCTGCACCGCAATCGTGCCGAGGTGATTGGTGACGACGTTCTTCACGATCGCCAGGCCCAGCCCGGTACCCCCGGTCGCCCGGGAGCGGGCCGGATCGACCCGGTAGAAGCGCTCGAAGATGCGGTCCAGATCGGCTTCGGCGATTCCGAACCCCTGGTCGGTGACGCTGATGTCTACGGTGGGACGCGCCTGATGGTCACTCGTCCCCACCGCCTGCACGAGCACGCGGGTGTTCGCGGGGCTGTACGCGACCGCGTTGTCGACCAGGTTCGCGACTGCCGTGATCAGCTGTGCTTCGTTGCCGCGGACAGCCAGCGTGTCGTCGGCGGCGATCGAGCAGCGCAAATCGAGGGCTATCGAGTGCTGTTCGGCCGCCAGGTGCGCGCGGTCGGTCGCCTCAGTCAGCAGCAGTTCGACGTCCACCTCCGCGGCTCCCGGCATCGGATCGGCGCCCTGTACGCGGGAGAGCTCCATCAGCTCCTGCACCAGCCGAGCCAGCCGCGTCCCCTCGTGCTGCATCCGGCCCGCAAAGCGCGCGACGGCCTCGGGGTCGGCGGCGGCATCCTGCACCGCCTCGGCCAGCAGCGTCAGCGCACCCACCGGCGTCTTGAGCTCGTGTGAGACGTTCGCGACGAAGTCCCGGCGGACGGCCTCCAGACGGCGTAGTTCGCTCATGTCGGCCAGCAGTAGGCCGACCGCGCCGACCCGGTCCCCTTCGATCTCGAGCGGGACGGCGTCAACCGACAGCGAGATCGGCTCTCGGCCCAGGCGCCCGACCGGCAGGTCGACGGTGCGCGTGACATGTCGCCCGGTCGCGCGGGCGCGGTTGGCCAGATCGGCGAGGTCGGGAAAGGTGAGCCGGTCGATGTCGACGAGGTTCATCGCGCGCGCGGCCGGGTTGAGCACCACCACTCGATCATCGGCGTCGAGTACCACGACGCCGTGATCGAGTGCCTCCACGACGAGCGACGACAGCGGTTGGGGCGCGCTGAACGCCGGGCGCGGGCGGGCGGCGAGCACAGCTGTCTTCGCCTCCGCACGTGCCGCAGTGCGTAGCGCGGACGCCGCGACAACGCCGAGAACTACCGCGACGACGCCCAGCACCAGCGCCAGTAACCCCACCCGTCCAGCGTACGGGCGATCTATCTCTTGCCCTGGTTGGCAACGGCTTCGACCGCGGCGGCGGCGGCCTCCGGGTCGAGGTACTCGCCCGGTGCGCTCGGCATCAGCGTCGACTCATCCAGCTCGTAGCGAAGCGGAATTCCGGTCGGGATGTTCAGTGCCACGACCGCCTCGTCGGACAGTCCGTCCAGATGCTTGACGAGGGCACGCAACGAGTTGCCGTGCGCGACGATTAGCAGGGTCCGTCCTACCCGCAGCTCAGGCACAATCGCGTCGTACCAATAAGGCAGCAGCCGCACCACGACATCCTTGAGGCACTCGGTACGGGGCAGCGCGTCGAGCAGGTCGGCGTAGCGCGGGTCGCCCGCCTGGCTGTACTCGTCCTCGTCGGCAAGCGGTGGCGGCGGCTCGTCGTAGGAGCGGCGCCACAGCATGAACTGCTTCTCGCCGAACTCCTCGCGCACACCGGCCTTGTCCTTGCCCTGCAGGGCGCCGTAGTGGCGCTCGTTGAGCCGCCACGACCGTCGGGTGGGCAGCCAGCTGCGTTCGAGCACGTCCAGGGTGAGGTTGGCCGTACGGACCGCGCGGCGCAGCAACGAGGTGTGCAGCACGTCCGGGAGCAGACCGGCCGCGCGGATCAACTCGCCGCCGTTGCGCGCCTCAGCTTCGCCGGCTGTCGTCAGGTCGACGTCCACCCAGCCGGTGAAGAGATTCTTCTGGTTCCAGTCGCTCTCGCCGTGGCGGAGCAGGATCAGGGTCGGCACGCTCTCATTCTGCCCGGCGGGTTCCGTCCCGCCCGCGCAGCGCGAAGTCCTTGAACGCGGCGAGGTTGGCCAGCGACTCACCGTTCTTCACCCGCCAGGCCCACTCACGCCGGATGGACGAGCCGAAGCCGAGTTCGAGCAGCGAGTTGAACGTCGCGTCCGCGTACTCGAGGACGCAGCCCAGCACCCGGTCGAGTTCGTCGGCGCTCACCGACGACAGGGGCAACCGACCGGCGAGGTATACGTCCCCGATCCCGTCGATCGCCCATGCCACGCCGTACATGCGGACGTTGTGCTGCAGCAGGAACTCGTACACGCCGCGGTGGTTCTCGTCCGGCCCGCGCATCACGAACGCCTGGATCTCCAGCGCGTGCGCGCCGACGGTGAGCCAGCAGGCCGTCTTAAGCCGCTTCTCGCCGGGCAGCGCGACCACGAACCGATCCGGCGAGATCCGCTCGAACTCGAGCCCCATCTCCGGCAACGCAGCCTCGATCGTGCCGATCGCCTGCTCCGTGGCAGTCATGAAGTCACCTCCTCGACCGCTTCGCGGTACGCGATTACCAAGCCGTCCGTGGTGCGGTCCCAGGAAAACAGTTCGGCCTGGGCTCTCGCGTTGCCGGCGAGCCGGTCGAGTTCGCTGGGACTGCGCAGCAGGTCGCTGAGCACCTTGGCCCACTGCTCCGGATCGTGTCCATCGACGAGCAGGCCCGACGTCGCGTCCGCGACCGCCGTCGTCAGGCCGCCGACCGCCGCAGCGACGACCGGCGTCCCGCAGGCCTGCGACTCGAGCGCGACCAAGCCGAAGGACTCGGTGTAGCTCGGCACGACCGTGATCTCGGCGGCGCGGTAGTACGCGGCGAGTACCGGCTGCGGGGCCGCAGCGACGAAGCGCACGGTGTCCTGCATACCGAGCGTGTGCGCCAGCCCGGACAGCCAGTCCGGCGTCGCCAGCGAACCGCTGGGGCCGCCGACGACGACCACCTGCAGGTCCGGGAAGTCGGTACGCATCGCGGCGGCGGCACGCAGCACGACGTCCGGCGCCTTGAGCGGCTGGATGCGTCCGACGAAGAGCAGCGTGGGCACCTCCGGCCGCAGGCCGAGATCGTTGCGTGCCGACGCGCGCGAGCCGGGAACGAAGTTGTCCAGGTCGACGCCGGGCGCGATCGTGCGAACCTTCCTCGGATCGGCACCGTAGCGATCGACGAGTTGTCCGGCCTCCTCAGCCGTGGACGCGATGAGCCGCTCGGCTTCAGCGACGACCTGTTCCTCGCCGATGAGGCGGGCGCGCGGCTCGGGAACGTCACCGTCGGCCAGCGAGTCGTTCTTGACCTTGGCCAGGGTGTGCGCGGAATGCACCAGCGGAACTCCCCAGCGGTCGCGGACCAGCCAGCCGACCTGGCCGGACAGCCAGTAGTGCGAGTGGACCACGTCGTAGTAGCCGGGCTCCTGCCGCGCCTCGGCCCGTTGCACACCAGCGGTGAAGGCGCACAACTGGGCCGGGAGGTCGTCCTTCGCCAGCCCCTCGAACGGTCCGGCGGTGACGTGTCGGACGAGGACGCCGGGGTGCAGTTGGACGACGGGTGGCTGCTCGCTGGACGTGGCGCGGGTGAAGATCTCGACCTCGGTGCCGCGATCGGCCAGGCGACGAGCGGTTTCGACGATGTAGACGTTCATGCCGCCCGCGTCGCCGGTGCCTGGCGGGTCGAGTGGGGACGTGTGCACGCTGAGCATCGCGACTCGCATCCCTCGATGATGCCGAACCACCGCGAACAATGGTTCGGACGCCGGCGCTCAGACGGCGAGCGAACCACCATTCGCCAGGTGGGGCACGGATCGTGGCGATGACATACCCGGCCGACCACGAGGTCAGACCAGGCGAAGCGCAGGACCCGCCAGCCGAGGCCGGTGAGGGCGTTCTGCCTCGTCCGATTGCGCTGGAAGCGGTCCAGTGTCGATTGGAACGCGAATCCGTCGACCTCAATCGCGAGCAACGCCTGCGGCAACGCCACGTCCACAACGGCCACCAGGTCACCTGACTGCCAGACGTCGAAGTTGGCGATCCAGCCGGTGATCCCGGTCGGCCAATTGCCGCGAGTGCCGGGGTCAGAGCGTAACGCCGGTCAAGTGGGCCTCGGGACGCAGGCGGATGCCGAAGCGGGCCTGCACCCCGTCGCGGATCTCGCGGGCGAGCGCGAGCAGATCCTCGGTCGTCGCCGAGCCGCGGTTGGTCAGCGCCAGGGTGTGCTTGGACGACAGCGCCACCCGGTCGTTGCCGAAGCCCTTTCCAAAGCCGGCGTTCTCGATCAGCCACGCAGCCGACAGCTTGACGGCGCCGTCAATCGTCCAGTTCGGGCAACCATCCGGGACCTGCGCCGCCGAGACGAACGGGTTCACGAAGAACGAGCCGACGCTCCAGGTGTCGTGGTCGGACGCGTCGAGCAGCATCCCCTTGCTGCGCCGCAGATCCAGCACGACTTCGCGCACCTGCTCCGACGGCGCTGTGCGACCCGGTTCGATTCCCAGGCGCCGCGCCAGTTCGGCGTACCGGATCGGCGGAGCCTCCTCGGCGCGAGGCAGCGCGAACGTCACGTCCAGCACGACGTAGCGATCGGTGTGCTTGAACACGCTGGTCCGAAAGCCGAATCCACACCGCTTCGGATCCCAGGTCTCGACCGAACCTGACGACCGGTCCAGCACGGTCAGCGCAGTGATCAGGTCAGCTACCTCGGCCCCGTATGCGCCGACATTCTGGACGGGAGTCGCGCCCGTGAGCCCGGGGATGCCTGACATGGCAGCCAGTCCGGATCGTCGCTCCTGAACCGAGGCCGCCACCAGCTCTTCCCACCCGACCCCCGCGTCCGCAGTGACGGCCCCGTTCAAGCACCCGATCCCGGACGTCCGCACCAGAACGACGAGGCCGGGCCAGCCCGCGTCGGCGACCACCAGGTTGCTGCCGCCGCCAACGATCAGCACCGGCTCGCCGGCGGCATCGGCCGAGCGCACCGTGTCCACCAGCGCATCGGTCGATGTCGCAGTCACCACTCGTGCGGCCGGACCGCCGAGACGCAGCGTGGTCAAATCTGCGAGCAGCACGACCCGCGACGCTACCCTGCAAGGTGATGCCCTCAGATCTGGAGCTCGTGGTCCTGGACGTCAACGAGACGCTGTCGGACATGGCGCCGATCGCTGACGTCTTCGAGCGACTGGGAGCGTCGCGCGAGCTGGCGCCGCGTTGGTTCGCCACCGTCCTCAGCTACGGGTTCACGTCCACCATGTCCGGGACCCCGCACACGTTCGCGGAAATCGCCGTCGCCATGCTGCCGGCGCTGCTCGGTCGCGACGATGCAGGCGACACCGTGCTGGACGCGTTCGGTTCGCTGTCGCTGCATCCGGACGTCGCCGACGGCCTTCGGGCGATGCGCGACGACGGCCTACGGATCGTGACCTTCACCAACGGTGCCGCGGCGAACACCAGAAAGTTGCTCGAGCGCGGTGGGGTGCTCGACGTCGTCGAGGCGACCCTTTCGGTAGAGGACGCGGGGGTGTGGAAGCCCGATCCGCGCTCGTATACCTATGCCGTCGAACGCTGCGGCGTCGCGCCGGAGCAGGCGGTGATGGTCGCCGTACACCCCTGGGATCTGCACGGCGCGCACCAGATCGGGATGCGCACCGCGTGGGTCAACCGGAACGGCGCGCCGTACCCGTCGATCAACGACCAGCCCGACTACGCTGCCGAGTCGATGACCGCACTGGCCGCGCTGCTGCACTGACTACCGGTTGTAGACGTCGGACCCGAAGCGGTTGAGTCCGGGCGTGCGCGCGTACCCCAGGTGCGGCAGGCCGAAGATGTCCTCGATCGAGGCCAGCAGCGAATAGTGGTTGTAGGGCCGGGCGCTCCACGTGCCCGGTCTGGTGAAGCGCGAGATGACGAGAGCGCCGGTCCGGCCGCCGCCGGGTCCGTAGATGCCGGGCCGTGCAGCGTTCGGTCCCCGCCGCTCCCTGCAGCACGCGGTAGAGCGCGAGTCACTCTCGTCGGAGGTGATGACGAGCACGCCGTTTGCCTTGAACGCGGGCGAATTGAGGATCTTCGGGACCCAGTACCTCATCCAGCTGTTCACGGCGGCCAGCCCACCGCGCCCCCCGTTGACGCAGGGCTGGTCGTGCCCGTCGTTGCAGAGGTTCGGCGTGAGGTAGCTGAGGTTCGGCGTCCTGCTGATCCTCGCGAGATCGCGAGGTAGCGACTTGCGCAGACCGACGACGTGCCGGGTGCAGGTTGCCGACCAGGTTATCGACCGGAAGTACATGAACGGGTTGTGCTTCAACGCGTACTGGTCGCCGACCCGCGCCAGCTGGGTGTGATCACGGCTGCCCAGTGCCGGATGCCGGCAGGGCGTGTTCATGTCTTCCATGTAGCCCCGCCAGGTTCGTCCGGTTGAGCTGAGCTGATCAGGAAGGGTACGCACCGACCTCGGGAAAACGCACCCGTGTCCGACCGCTTGGCCGGGCCACGCCGTGCGGTGCTGGACGAAGCGCGAGTAGTACCCGCAGTCGCGCTGCATCTGTCCGTCGGGCCCTTGGCCAGAGATCTGAGCGACGTAGTTGGGCTGCGAGTAGTGCGCGGTCGCGTAGTAGGAGCTGAGCAGGACCCCCTTGCGGCGCAAGGTCCTCGCAAGGTACGGGGCGGCCGAGGTGGCGCCCCACGTCGCCGCGTAGCTCCTGTTCTCGATGTTGATGACGAAGACGTGCCGGATCCGCGGGACGCCGGCGGCGCCCACTGATCCACTGGACGGGGCGCTCAACAGCCCGAGCGTCACGAGGACGAGGGCGCCGAGCGACGAAATAGCGCGGAAGCGAAGACAGCACATGATGGGCGCGAGCCTAGATGAATCGTCGCTTTTTGGCGCGTTACGTCATGGCTGGTCCTTACGTCGGGTGGCCAGTGGCGGTCGTTCGGTGACGACCCGCCGAGTGGTGGACCGCAGCCGCTCGGCGGCCTGGGCGGCGGGACGACGCACCGAGCGCGCCTGTTCTCGGCGGCGTTCCCGCTGCCGGATTCGCTCCTCAACGTCCAGCTCGGCCAGGACGCGCTGCAGTCCGGCGAGCAACGACCCGTGCAGCTGCCACAGGCCGGGGGATTCCTGCGGATCCACCAGGAGCAGCTCGGTGAGCCGGACCCGCGCCTCCCGTACCGCGTCCAGGGCGCGCGCCAACTCGGCAGTGTGCGGCCCGCCCGCCTCGTCCACCTCGGCCCGCACCAACGCGCCGAAGTCGCGTACCGCCTGGGCGAGGTCGGACATGACGGTGGCGAATGCCTCCCGCAGGTCCTCTTGGAACTCGTCTCGCGAGTCGACATGGGGCGCTTCCACCGCCAGTTCGAAGCGGTCCGCAATCGAGCGGAACACCGCCCGCAGCGCCACCGCCGAGTGCTCGAGGGAGGCCAGGCCGCTGCGCAGATCGGGGGTAGTGTCCTCGGTACCTGCGGCGCGCGGGTTCAGCTGCCGGCTCCGGCCTGCGTCGGTGAGAACCTGGTCCACCCGTCCGATGTCGTTGGTGATCGAGCGTGCCTCGTCCAGCCAGCCGCGTACCTCGTTCTGGTCGGCCGTGTGTCGGATCAACGACTTCGCGACGCGGTCCAGCAGCCGGGCCATCTGCTCGGCGAACCCCTCGACCGCTGCTCCGGCGCTTCGCCCCTGGACCGCCGGCGGAAACAGCACGTTGACCAGCAGCCCGACGCTTGCCCCGACGAGCGTCTCGACCACCCGGTCCACCGCCAGAACGCCCGCGCCACCCACCGCGAGGATCAGCATGGCGCTGATCGGCACCTCCATCAGATGCGGGCCGAGCCGGAGCGCCTGGCCCAGCAGGATGGACGCTGCGACGATTGCGGCGAGGCTCCACCAGGTAAAGCCGACGAACGACGAGAAGCCGATCGCCACGCCCACCCCGAGCACGACCGCCACGATCCGGCGCGCAGTGTCGGCGATCGTGCCGACGAGAGTCACCTGGACGATGAGCAACGCGGTGAGCGCGGCAGTCACCGGGCGCGTTTCGGCGACGAATCCGAGCGCTACCAGGTAGGACGCAACGGCAGCGCCGGTCAGCCGCAGCGCGCGGGTCAGCGTCCCCGGTAGGCGCTCGCGAATGCGATCGAGCGCCGAGCTGGTAACGCGGCGCAGCGAGAACACGGACTCAATTGTCCTGCAATCCCGTCGAGCCGCCGCACGAAGCACATCGTGCGCGCAGGTCGACGCGCTCGATCTCCTGACATCACGCCCGGCGGTGGGGACGTTGCGCACGAGGGCAGGTGCGTGGACCGGGTGACCGGACAAGTGGCGAGTTTGCGGAGCAGGGCCCAGCGCACCAGTGTGATGTCGTCCTCTGGATTGCCGCGTATCGATGGTCGCTTCCGTACCTGGTTCTTTGCTGAGACGGCGAACTCTCGTCCGATCACGAGCGCAGCCCCAGCCGGGCCGGCCGGCGCCGACTGATGGCACGATGGTTCCGTCGCTCGCTCATACCGACGTGCGATAGGACCACGGACGGGTGCTGCTCAGTCGCCCGTGGCCCGGGCCTCTAGCTCAATTGGCAGAGCTGCGGACTTTTAATCCGTAGGTTGCGGGTTCGAGCCCCGCGGGGCCCACCGAGCGCCCATGTTTGCTGGGCTCCGTACGATTCTGCAGTGCTTCAGAAGGGCTCAACGGTTACGTTCATCCGCCCAACGGTTACGTTCGGCTCGATTGAGGCGTCACGCCGACCGGGAGATGCCTTTTTTATGCACGGTTGCGGGTTCAAGCCCCCGGGCCCACAGCATTCCGACGTTTTACCTGGGCTCCGCGCGATTCTTCCGTCCCGCCTTAGCGGCCCAACGGTTACGTTCATCTCATGAGGGTCAAGCGTTGCGGGCTCGCGCCTCGTTGACGGTCAGTAGGCGCGCCGCCGAAACTGGCGTGTGAACGCGGTCCGCATCGCACGAGGGACGACATTCGTCGCACGAACCATCGACCGCTGCACCATCGGTCAATCGATTAGGTGCCGTCGGGCCGCGGGGCTCCCACCTACGCACAAGCTCCGGTTCGCGGGTCAGTCGCGTGATCGATCATCTCGGCCCTTCACCCGCGCCGACCGTACCCCCGCGTCGGCCGTCAACTCAGGTGCTTCCGGCCGGGCTGTGGGGTGCTCCGGATACCAAGGGATTCGAAAGCTCGGTCCTCTACAGCTCGGCGGTCGCCGGCAGGCCAATCGGACATCGGTTTGAGGCCAACTACGCCAGAGCCAACACGTCGAACCGCTCAACCGAACCCAGTTGGCGCGACGAAACACACGATGAACCATCCTGACGACGTCAGCTGGGAGCGCCCCAAGCCGCCGTTGGGTCATCTAGCGAAATCGGTAAGCGCTGTTACAGTTCGTTTCGTGGCGGGGTTGGTGCTCGGCGTCGGTGCGCAATTGCGGGCCGCGGTGGATGCCATCGAGGCAGGTGTAGCTGCTGCACTCGTTGACCTCGGATTGGACGACTACCGTCCGCGGTTCTCAAGCATCGTGCGGGTGCTGGCCAG
>JALZAI010000272.1 GCA_030948475.1 Actinomycetota bacterium | reverse complement strand
GCGACGTTGAGCTTGCCGCCGACGAACCACTTGGCGACCGGCGCGCCGGACCAGTCCAGGACGTCCGAGGGCTCCGTCTCCCAGGAGAGCCGATCAGCCTGCTTCTGCCAGAATGCCAAACGGTCGCCGGACGCCTCGTCGTAGGCGTCCTTCGTGACGTTGGCCGCGGCCGCGAACTCCTCCGAAGGCGGGAAGCGACGCTCTTCGCGCGACAGGTTGGACAGTGTCTGCTCACTCATCCGCCGAACCTATCGCGGGACGGTCAGGGATCGACCCGCCTGAAAGTCGGGGTGGCTACCCCTGCGACTGACCCGTACCGGGATGGGTGGCCGTCCAGAGCGCGCGCAGTGCCCGCATCGACTCGACGGCGCGGTCCTTGTCCAGGCGCTGCACGGCGTAGATCGCGAGGGTCTCCTCGCCCGGAAGGACGAGGCGGGCGAAGCGCACGGTACGCGGGAAGTCGACGCGGACGATCAGGTCCCAGGGCACCACCCGCCAGCCACCGAGAAACGAGCGCAGGCGCACCGCTTCGGCGTCGGCACGCACCCGCGGTCGGGTCGGCATAATGCACAGCCCGGCGAGGATGACGCCGATCACGACGGTCCCGATCTGGTCCTTGCCGTTGAAGTCGGCGCCCGCGTTCGCGCGCTTCATCACCAGGGCCGTGACTACGAACGCGGCCAGGACGATCGCCGCGCAGACCCAGGCGATCCGTCCCATGACCACCGGACGCGCCTCGACGACCGACTCCGGCTGCGTCATGGCCGGCGTTCCCCGCCGAGTGGCGACTTCGGTGCCGAGTGGCGAGGTACAGCTAGCCACTCGCGGCAAAAGTCACCTCTCGCGGCGCTCGTCACAGTCGGCAGGCGGAGATGTCGGTGACCAGGATGCCGCGGGCGCCCAGCTGCCAGAGCTCGTCCATCACCTGGTTGGTGTTCTTGCGCTCGACCATCGACCGGACGGCCGACCAGCCCCGCTCGTGCAGCGGGGACACCGTGGGTGACTCGATGCCCGGCGTGATCGCGACCGCCTTCTCGACCAGGTCGTCGTGGATGTCGTAGTCCATCAGCACGTACTGCCGCGCGATGATCACGCCCTGCAGCCGGCGCACCAGCTGCTCGACGCGTGGACTGTCCGGCGCCGACCGGCTCCGGATCAGCACCGCCTCGCTGGTCAGCAGCGCCTCACCGAAGATCTCCAGGCCGGCGTTGCGCAGCGTTGTCCCGGTCGACACCACGTCGGCGATCACGTCGGCGACGTCCAGGCGCACGGCGGTCTCGACCGCCCCGTCCAGCCGGATCACCTCAGCGCTCACACCGTGCTTGCGCAGGTACGCCTCCACGACGCCGGGGTAGGCGGTGGCGATGCGCTTGCCGTGCAGATCCTGGACCGAGTGGGCCGTGCCGGGACGGCCGGCGAACCGGAACGTCGAGCCGGCGAAGCCGAGCGGCAGGATCGCCGAGGCGGGCGCGGCCGAATCGAGCAACAGGTCCGTGCCGGTTACGCCGACATCCACCCGTCCGGATCCGACGTAGATCGCGATGTCGCGCGGGCGGAGGAAGAAGAATTCGATGTCGTTGTCGGCGTCGAGCAGGACGAGCTCACGGTGGTCGTTGCGCTGCAGGTAGCCCGCTTCGACCAGCATCTGGCTCGCCGGTTCGGACAGTGATCCCTTGTTGGGGACGGCGAAGCGGAGCATCGGGCTCTCTCTGGGTTGGACGACGGTGGCCAGGTTGGCTACAGATGTCGGTAGACGTCGTCCAGCCCGATGCCCCGGCCGAGCATGATCACCTGCACCCGGTAGAGCAGCTGGCTGATCTCTTCCGCAGTGCGATCGGCGGATTCGTGCTCGGCTGCCATCCACACCTCGGCGGCCTCCTCGACGACCTTCTTGCCCTGGGCATGGATGCCCTCGTCCAGCGCGGCGACAGTGGCCGAGCCGGACGGACGGTGCTGCTGGCGCTCGCTGAGCTCGCCGAACAGCTGGTCGAAGGTCTTCATCTCGAGCACCGAGCCTACCGGCGCCGCGCCGAGCGGCGAGATCAGGCCGGCGTCGGCAGTACCTGGGTCTTCAGGCCCCGGCCGCCCCGGAACGCGTCGAGCGCCTCGGCGTACTGCTCCAGCGGCAGTCGCTCGGTGATTAACACATCCGGGTCGATCACCCCGTCGGCGAACAGCTCTGCCGCGCGTTCGTAGGAATGCAGCACCGCCATCGAGCCAGTGATCGTGATCTCCTTGTTGTAGATGCGATACGGGTCTATCTGGACGCGCGCGGCGTAGTCGGCGACGCCGAACTGCAGGAACGTCCCGCCCGGCCCGACGCGGTCCACACCGTCCTGGATGGCGCGGGCATTGCCCGTCGCGTCGACGACCAGTTCCCAGCCATAGGGACGCTCGATCTCGTCGGCAGAGCTCGCCGTCTCGCTCGCGCCGAGCCGGCTCGCCAGCTCCAGCCGCTCCGCATTGAGGTCGACGACGTCCACGCTCACCGCGCCGGTGCGCTGCGCGAGCCGTAACATCATCAACCCCATCGTCCCGGCGCCGTAGATCAGCACGTGCGAGCCGAGTTGGCTGCGCAGCACGTCGTAGCCGCGCACGGCACACGACAGGGGCTCGATCAACGTCGCGTCCGCCGTCGCCACCGCCTCGGGCAGCACGACGCAGTTGGCCGCCGGCACGGCGACGTATTCGGCCGCTCCGCCGGCGACGGTGACGCCGATGGCGCCCCAGCGCTGGCAGAGGTTGTTCTTGCCGAGCCGGCAGTAGTGGCAGTCGTGGCAGTACAGCGACGGGTCGACCGCCACCCGGTCGCCCTCGCGCACGCCGATCACGTCCGCAGCGCTGGCCACCACGGTCCCGGCGAACTCGTGACCCGGGATGACCGGCAGGGTCGGTGCGAACTCGCCCTGCAGGATGTGCAGATCGGTACCGCACAGCCCGCACGCAGCCACCTCGACGACGACCTCGCGGGGTCCCGGGGTCGGATCTTCGACGGTCTCGATGCCGATCTCGCCGACGGACTTGATGACTGCTGCTTTCATGCCGACACCGCCGCAACCACCAGCTTGGAGCGCATGGCAGTGAGCAGCTTGCTTCCTGTCTTCACTTCACCGCCCCCAGCGACAAGCCCTGAACCAACTTGTCCTGGGCGGCGAACCCGGCAATGAGCACCGGCAACGAAACAATGGTCGCGGCCGCGCACACCTTGGCGAGGAACAGGCCCTGGCTGGTGACGAAGCTGGTGAGGAACACCGGCCCGGTCTGCGCGGCGACACCGGTGAGCACCCGCGCGAAGAGCAGTTCGTTCCAGCTGAAGATGAAGCAGATGAGCGACGTCGCGGCGATCCCGGGCGCCGAGATCGGGACGATGATCTTGCGCATCTGGTAGAGCAGTCCGGCACCGTCGATGGATGCTGCCTCGAGGATCGCGCCGGGGATCTCGGCGAGGAACGACCGCATCATCCACACCGCGATCGGCAGGTTCATCGACGTGTAAAGGATGATCAGCAACACGATGTTGTCGAGCATGTCGATCTTCTGCGCGATAAGATAGATCGGCAGCAGGCCGGCGACCGGCGGCAGCATCTTCGTGGACAGGAAGAAGAACATCACGTCGGTCCACTTGCGCACCGGACGGATCGACAGCGCGTACGCAGCAGGGATCGCGAGCGTCAGCACGAGCGCAGTCGAGACGACACTCGCGGTCAGCGAGTTGAGCAGGTACGGCCACGGGTGCCCGTTGAAGAAGTCCTTGTAGCCCTCGAGGGTCAGGCCGGCACCGATGCTGGGCGGGTTGGTGCTCGCGTCTGCCTCGCTGTGGAAGGACGTCAGGAACATCCACAGCACCGGCAGCACAAAGATGATGCCGACGATCCAGGCGCAGATGCCGACGACCAGGCCGGTGTGCTTCTTTCTGCCCTTGTCGGTGTCGGGGCCGGCGGTGTGCTGGGAGCTCCTCGTGGCTACCGCAGTGCTCACGACCGAGCCTCGCTACGCTCGTTCGGCCGGCGAAGCACCAAGATGACGCTAGTTCGCTCGCAAGCTTTGCTCACTTGTTCTCCTCCTCTAAC
>JALZAI010000266.1 GCA_030948475.1 Actinomycetota bacterium | reverse complement strand
GCGCTGCGCCGGGCCGGCGTCGGCGAGGTCGACGACTCGACCCGGCGCCGCGCCGAATACTCCAGCGACGCCTCCAACTACCGCGTCGTGCCCTCGGTCGTCGCCTTCCCGCGCCACCCGGACGAGGTCGCCGCAGCGCTGGACGTCGCCCGCAGCCGCGGCATCCCGCTGACCGCACGCGGCGCCGGCACGTCGATCGCGGGTAACGCTGTCGGAACCGGCATCGTCTTGGACTTTTCGCGGCACCTGAATCGCGTGCTCGAGGTCGACCCGGACGCCCGGACCGCGACCGTCGAGCCCGGCGCGGTCCTCGACGAGATCACTGGGGCTGCCGCACCGTACGGGCTGCGCTTCGGACCCGACCCGTCCACCCACGCCCGCGCGACCATCGGCGGATCGCTCGGCAACAACGCCTGCGGATCGCGCGCCCTGCGCTACGGCCGAACCGCGGACAACGTCGTCGCGCTCGACCTGCTCACCGGGCACGGCGAACGGGTGCGCGCCCGTGAGTTCGGACGGGACGGGCTGGGGGCAGCCGGACCGCTCGGCGCAGCACTCGAGCCGATCGTCGTCGAGCGGCTGCAGCTGATCCGTACCGAGTTCGGCCGGTTCCGGCGTCAGGTGTCGGGCTACTCGCTCGAACACCTGCTGCCCGAGAACGGCGCGCATCTGGCCAGGTTCCTGGTCGGCTCCGAGGGGACGCTGGGCGTGATCACCGCAGCCGTCGTCAGGCTCGTCGAGTCACCACCTGCCGTCGCGCTGGCCGTGCTCGGCTATCCGGACCTGCCCACCGCCGCGGCAGCCGTACCGGCGCTGCTCCCGCACCTGCCCGTCGCCCTCGAAGGCATGGACGCCCGTCTCGTCGAGGTAGTCCGCTCCCGCCGCGGCGCGGGCGCCGTCCCCGACCTCCCGCGTGGAGCCGGATGGCTGTTCGTCGAGACGTCCGGCAGCACCGAGGCCGACGCCCGCTACGCCGCCGAGAAGCTCATCGCCGACGCCGGCTGCCTCGACTCGGCGATCGTCACCGGTTCGCCGGCCCGCGCGCTCTGGCGGATCCGCGAGGACGGCGCCGGCCTCGGCGGCCGTACCCCTAAGGGCGAGCCCGCCTGGCCCGGGTGGGAGGACGCCGCCGTCCCACCCGAGCAGCTCGCCGACTACCTGCGCGAGTTCGAGTCGCTGCTGCGTGCGCACACCCTGGACGGGCTGATCTACGGTCACTTCGGCGACGGCTGCGTGCACGTACGCATCGACTTCCCGTTGAGCTCGGCTCCGCAACGCTTCCGCGCATTCGTGGCCGCGGCAGCGGACCTGGTCGCGCGCCATGGGGGTTCCATGTCCGGCGAACACGGCGACGGCCGGGCCCGCGGCGAGCTGCTCGGGCGGATGTACTCGGCCCAGGCCCTGGGCACCTTCGCGGCTGTCAAGCACGTCTTCGACCCCGCCGACGTGCTCAACCCCGGGGTGATCGTCGACCCAGCGCCGTTTGCCGCCGATCTGCGGGTGCCCGCTGCGCACCCGATGCGGACGAACCTCGCCTTCGCCTACCCGCACGACCGCGGCGACCTGTCCACCGCCGTGCACCGCTGCGTGGGTGTGGGCAAGTGCCGCGCCGATACCACGAAGACCGGCGGCGTGATGTGCCCGTCCTACCTCGCCACCCGCGACGAGAAGGACTCCACCCGGGCTCGGGCCCGGGTGTTGCAGGAACTCGCCAACGGCACCTTGATCGACGGGATGAAGTCCGCCGAGCTGCGCGACTCGCTCGAGCTGTGCCTGTCCTGCAAGGGCTGTGCGTCGGACTGCCCGGCCGGCGTGGACATGGCCACGTACAAGGCCGAGGTGCTGCACCAGCGCTACCGCCACCGGCTCCGGCCGCCGGCGCACTACGCGCTCGGCTGGCTGCCCCGCTGGACCCGGCTCGCGTCACGCATGCCGCGGCTGGCCAACGCCACGCTGCGCTCGGACCGACTCGCCGCGGCGGCCAAGCGGCTCGGTGGCATCGACGCGCGACGGCCGCTGCCGCAATTCGCCCCCCGCACCTTCCGCGACTGGTTCGCCACGCGTCCCACCGAGGCGGGCCGGCCGGTTTTGCTCTGGGTGGACACCTTCACCGATCACTTCAGCCCCGAGGTCGGACGGGCCGCGGTGCGGGTGCTCGAAGCCGCCGGCTACTCCGTCGCGATCACCGACAAGCCGGTCTGCTGCGGGCTCACCTGGATCTCGACCGGTCAGCTGGACGGGGCCCGCAAGCGCCTGCGTCGCAGCCTGGACGCACTGGAATCCGCGATCACGGCGGGCGTGCCGATCGTCGGGCTCGAGCCGTCCTGTACCGCGGTCCTGCGCTCGGACGTCACCGAACTGGTGCCCGAAGACCCGCGCTCGCGCGCCGTGGCGCGCGCCACCCGGACGCTCGCCGAACTGCTCACAGCCTCGGACGGCTGGGCACCGCCGGATCTATCCGGCGTGACCGCTGTCGCCCAGCCGCACTGCCACCAGCACGCCGTGATGGGCTGGGATGCCGACGCCGAGCTGCTGGCCCGTGCCGGCGCGGACATCACCACGGTCGGCGGATGCTGCGGGCTGGCCGGCAACTTCGGTTTCGAGCGCGGCCACTACGAGGTGTCCTGCGCGGTGGCCGAGACCGCGCTGCTGCCCGCCGTTCGCTCCGCCCCACCGGGCGCCGTACTTCTCGCCGACGGCTTCTCCTGCCGCACCCAGCTCGAGCAGCTCGCAGGCGTCCACGGCGTCCATCTCGCGCAACTGCTCGACCAGCAACCGGAGATCCGCCGATGAGCCTGGGATTCGTGCCGCCGCCGTACCCGTACGAGCAGCTCGGCGAGATCGTCGCAGTTGCCCGCGCGCATGAGGGTGGGGCCGTCGACCTCTCGATCGGGACGCCGTGCGACCCGCCGCCGCCTGCGGTGTTGCAGGCACTCAGTGCCGGCGACACGGCCCGCGGCTACCCCCCGAGCATCGGCACGCCCGCGTTCCGGCAGGCAGCCGCAGACTGGATCGCCCGGCGCCTGGGCGCCACCGTCGACCCGGCGACCGAGGTTGCGGCCGTCGTCGGCAGCAAGGAGTTCGTCGCGTCCACTCCGCAATACCTCAAGCTGCGCGCTCCGTCCAAGGACACGGTCCTGTATCCCGCGATCAGCTACCCGACCTACGAGATGGGCGCGACGCTGGCCGGTTGCCGCGCCGTCAGCTACGACACGCTCGACGCGATCACCGACGCGGACGCCGAGCGCGCGCTGTGTGTCTGGGTCAACTCGCCCGCCAACCCGACCGGCGCACTCGAAGACCTCGACGTGGCCGCCACGTGGGGGCGCGAGCGTGGTATCCCGGTCCTGAGCGACGAGTGTTATGCCGAGTTCACCTGGACGGGCCCGCCGAGCACCATCCTGCGCCAGGGCACCACCGGCGTGCTCGCCGTCCACTCGCTGTCCAAGCGGGACAACTTCGCCGGGGCACGGATCGGCTGCTACGCAGGCGATCCCGAGCTCGTCCATTACCTGCGCGAGGTCCGCAAGCACGCCGGGCTGATGCCGCCCGGCCCCGTGCAGGCCGCCGCGATCGTGGCCCTCAACGACGACGAGCACGTCGAGGTGCAGCGCACGCGGTATCGGCGTCGCCTCGGCCGCCTCGTCGAGCTGCTCACCGCCTGCGGGTACCCGGCGACGCTGCCCGACGGCGCCTTCTACCTATGGGTCCGCGCCCGTGACGACGACGCCTGGGCGGCGGCCCGGGATCTCGCGCAGAGGGCGGGTGTCGTGGTGTCACCCGGCGAGTTCTACGGCCCGCACGGGCAGGCATACTTCAGGCTCGCGGCTGTTCAGCCCGACGATCGGATCGAGCTGGCCGTCTCGCGCGTGGCATCGACCTGATCGTCGTGCCACGACACAACCGTCGCCACAGGAGCGCCGTACCGAGCTCGCGGGCGCCATGAGCCCGCCGTGGATCGTCGTGACGAGGACCTCGGCCCGTTTGCCACTCGGGAGGCCCGGGTACTGCTCCCGTGACCGTTGACCCGAGACGAACAGGAGCGCAGATGAGCGCCACAGACAAGATCAAGAACGCTGTCGAGGACATCGAGGGCGAGGCCAAGGAAGCCCTGGGCAAGGTGACCGGTGA
>JALZAI010000216.1 GCA_030948475.1 Actinomycetota bacterium | reverse complement strand
TGCCCAAACCCGGTACGGGCCGGTGCAAGTGCAGATCACCGTCCAGGACGAAAAGGTCACCAACGTCTCAGTCGTCGAGTACCCGAACAACAACGGCCGAGACCAGGAAATCAACTCCAGCGCGCTTCCAATTCTGGCCAGCGAAACCGTCAAAACGCAGACCGCCAAGATTGACATGGTCTCCGGCGCCACGTACACCAGCCAGGGCTACCTCACCTCGCTGCAGAGCGCGCTCGACCAGGCGGGACTGTGACATGCCTCAGACCGACATGACGCTGACGATTAGCTCCACCGTCCGACCGCGGACCGTCCACGTCGAGCACTGCATGGGCACAGCGTTCAGCATCGACATTCGCGACACAGGCAACTGGAGCCACGCTATCCACGCCGTCGTCTCCTGGCTGCACCACGTCGACACGGTGTTCAGCACCTACAAGCCCGACAGCGACATCAGCCGTATCCAACGCGGCGAGCTACTGGCCGCTGACGCCCACCCCGATGTCGTCACTGTGCTCGACTTGTGCGCTGAAGTTCAGACGATCACCGACGGCTACTTCACCACCATGCGTGACCATAAGATCGACCCGACCGGGCTTGTCAAAGGCTGGGCGATCGAACAGGCCAGCGACCTACTCCGCCGCCACGGCTCGCGCAACCACGCCGTCAACGGCGGCGGCGATATGCAACTGGCCGGAGAAGCGGCCCCCAGCCGGCCCTGGCACGTCGGCATCAGCGACCCACGAGACCGCACACAAATCCTGACCGTCATCACCGGCCGAAACATCGCAGTCGCCACCTCCGGCACCAGCGAACGCGGACAGCACATCACCGACCCGTTCACCGGCATCGCGGCGGCCTCGTTGGGCAGTGCCACGATCGCCGGACCGTCCGTTGCCTACGCCGACGCCTACGCCACCGCGGCATTCGCGATGGGAACCAAAGCACTGCCCTGGACAGAGACGATCGACGGCTACGAGGCCATGCTTGTCTGCCTCGACGACACAACAACAACTACCGCTGGCTGGTCCCGAATAAGTCCACCCGGGCAACACGGCCCTGGTCGGCTACCCGATGCGGCTGCAAGCTCACCAGCGCCTAGGAGATCTTGCAGGACGACGCTCAGCGACTCGTGATCGCGCATCGCCGCTGGGTGCTGCTCGGCCGGCTGTTGCTGGCGATTGCGGGCGCCTTCGCCGCGCCAAAGGCGACGTCGGCGCTCAGCTACGACTTCAGCCTGCCCGGGCAGCTCGGCTACCAGACCAACCAGTAAATCGCGACGCAGTCCGGCCCGGGCGGCGCGAACACACCGATCACTAGGCTCGGCCGCCGGAACTGGGTGCGGGAAAGTGAGGAAAACGATGACCGCTGATCCTGGTGCGCCGGCCGACCGGGTGCTGCGTCGAGTCGGGGTCGTCGGGGTAGGCCGGATCGGCCTGCCGCTGGTTACTGTGCTCAGTGCTGCCGGCTTCGAGGTGTGTGCGAGCGATCTTCGAGCGACGGTGCGGGCCGATGTCGAGCACGCGAATGCGCGATGGGTTCCGACCGCTGAAGCAGTTGTAGCCACCGTCGAAGTACTTTTGACGGTCCTGCCGGGCAACCCCGAACTGTCGCTGGTCATGCTCGGCGACGGCTCGGACGCCGGATTGATCAATCGGATTCCGGCCGGATGCACGTGGCTGGATCTGACCAGCGGGTCGCCGCAGCTGGGAGCCACGCTCGCGGCGGCGGCCCGGACTCGTGGCGTGGACTACGTCGACGCACCCGTCGGCGGAGGAACCCGTGCTGCCGAGCACGGGGAACTGACCTTCTACCTCGGCGGCGAGCGCCAGGTCGTCGAACGCGTGCGTCCCGTGCTCACCACCGTCGCCGCATCGGACGGCATCCGGTACATGGGCCCCCATGGAGCGGGATATTTGACGAAACTGCTTGTCAACCTGCTGTGGTTCGGCCAGGCGATGGCCGTAGGCGAAGCGCTACTGCTCGGGCAGAGCGCGGGACTGAGCCCGTCGTTGCTAGCCGAGACGTTCGCGTCCGGTGCGGGATCCAGTGAGTTCGTCCGAAGTTACCTGCCGTCGCTGTTGGACGGGGACTACCTCGCCACGTTCGGCCTGGACCGTTGCGTCGAGGAACTCGACGCCGTCGTCGCCCTGGCCCGATCGCGCGACCTGCCGTTCGAGGTATCCGCCACCGTCACCCGCCTGCACCGCGAGGCGCTAGATCACTTCGGCGCGATAGCCGGCGAGCTGCTCGGGATCGGCCTGCTCGAACACAGAGCCAGCGCGCAACTCCGCACGGGGTGCGCAACTCATCGCGTACCTGGCGACACGTGGGACGCTGGGCCTATGAAGAACACGCCCGATGAGGACGAAACCAGCGACGCCGAGCAGCAGGACCGAAAGCGAGCTACAGAACCGACGACGTCCGGCCACTCGACCGCCAAGACGCAAGCCGAACGCAACGCCGAGGATGAGCCACCCGGCTAGGGCCGGCGTACAGGTCAGACACCATAGGTGGCAAGGGTGCGTGATCGCAGCAACGCTGTTCGACACCGATCCGCGGGCTGCGGGGACTTTCCTACCCACCGGCGCCGTGCGGCTCAACGTCGTGGGCTTTCCGAGATGTGTGAGTAGGCCGCGGGATGATCACCTGCTCAGCCACGGCGACACCGTGCGCGCGGAGTCCACTGTGCTGACGAGCAGATTGTGCGGCACCGAAATCTTGACCGCAGCCGTGCGGGGTCAGCGGGAACGCGACCGTATGCCGCAGCCGGGGCTGTGCCTCGGTGAGCATGTCGATCGGCACCTGCCGGGTCACTCCGACATATTAACTCCGACATAGGTGTTAACTCCGACATCAGGTGCCGACCTACACGATCAAGACAACTTCAAGCAAACCAGCGACTCATGCCGGTGCTTTGCCGCCCTCCGGATGCCAAAGTGGTTGTCGGGCATCCGAGCCTCCGGCGGGACGGACCTACCTACGCGCCGTCTGCAGCTACCAGCCGTTCGATGAGCTCATCGACGTTTCCGGACTTGGGCAGTTCCCGCTCGGCGAGCAGGTCCGACAGCTCGGACTTGTTCAGACCCTGGTAGGGCTCGCGGGCCAGCTCGTGATCCTGCTTGGCCTGCTCGCGCTCGGCCTTGCGGACCAGGCGGGCCTGCTCCTTCTCGGCTTCGTCAACGGCGTCGACCTGCTCCTGCGCGAGCTGCTCGGCCTTCTTGGCCTGCTCGGTGGCCAGCTCGGCGACGGTGTCGGCGTGGTCGGTGACGGCGTGGCCGACCATCTTGGCCTGCTCGCGCGCTGACCCGGTGAGCGACATGACCACGTCAGCCCACTTGGTGGCCAGGTTCCGGTTTACGTCGACGATCTCCTGGACGTACTCGAAATAGCGCTGAACCGGCTGGGTCAGGTCGACGGTCGGCAGTTTGGCGACAAGGTTGGCGTATTCGGTGAACGACTTTGTTCCCCGCGTGAAGGTCTCGACAGATTTCTCGGCGGCCTGTCGGGCCTGGGTGGCTACCGCGGTGTAGGACTCGATGCTGGTCATTGCACTCCTTCTGGTCGACTACGACGGGACGCCGTGCCGGTGAGCTCGTCCTGGGCCTGAGCCGGCGCGATCTTCGCGAGCCTGCCGGTCAATGCCGCCAAGGTTGGCAGCGTGCGCCTGTTAGCAAGATAGCACGCAGGTAGCTAACCTGCTAAGTGCTTGTGACCGTCGGCACGAAGAACACGGCAGCAGGCATTTTGCAGCGAACGTGAGCGCGCATTCTCGCCGAGCACCGGATCACGGCGATGGCGCCCAAACTAAGGGCGCGCGATCGTCGAGCCAGTGTTCGCTGGCCTCATCGGCAGTCGGCACGCGCACCATACCTCAGCTATCTTGGGTTTCAGCAGTTGATCATGTCTTGAAACCGAGTGTTTCTTCGGATTCTGTGTGGTGAACGGTGTCCTCGAAGCGCCGCTTGACGCGGTTCTCACCTTTGGCCGCCGAACTTCTCCGGGTTTGCCGCTTGTGAATGACCGCTTTCTGACTGACCTTTGCTGGCCGATCATTCGCCTGGTGGTTCGGGTATGCATCGTGGGTGCACACCGGAAAACGTGCCGTGAAGCTCGGCACCTGCCTGTCAGAGGAACCTCGTTGTCGATCCATGCCGCCGTCGATGACCAGCTGGTCGCCGACCGTCAGACCCTTCGTGTCGCGTCCGTGCCTGCCGGGCACGTCTACGTGCGACACCTCAGCGCGCCGGGTGACGGCGTCACCCGGCTACCCGACCCGCCCCCGGCCGCCGAGCGTCTTGAACCGGGTCAGTGGTGGCCGCCAGCAATGCTCACGTCCGAGTGGGTGCATCGCCATGCCGGCGATTTCGATGTTTTTCACGTCCATTTCGGCTTCGACGCCCTCACCGCGGGAGAACTAGCGGCGGTGGTGGACGCCCTTGACCAGCACGGCAAGCCGCTGGTCTACACCGTCCACGACCTGCGCAATCCGCACCACGCCCATCGCGCCGCGCACGACGCGCATCTCGACGTCCTGATCGCGCGAGCAGCCGCCCTGATCACCCTGACGCCAGGCGCAGCCGACGCGATCCAGCAGCGCTGGGGCCGGCGTCCCCTCGTGCTGCCCCATCCGTACGTGGTGGAGTTCGACCGGATGCGGCCGCGACCGGCACGCGACCGGCACGTCTTCCGCGTCGGTGTCCACGCGAAGAGCGTGCGGGCAAGCATGGACCCGGGTTCGGTCGTCGCCGCGCTTCTGCCGCTGACCGGCGAGCTCCCGGGCCTTCAGCTCGTCATCGATATCCACCGCGATGTCGCCGAACCGGACGGGCTGCGCCACGATCGGGCCCTGATGCGCCTGCTCTCGAACGCGGCGGCGTCCGGACGGATCGAACTCGCCGTCCACGACTGCTTCACCGACGCCGAACTCTGGGATTACCTGGAGGGGATCGACCTGTCGGTGCTTCCCTATCGATTCGGCACCCACTCCGGCTGGCTGGAAGCCTGCCATGATCTCGGCACCGCCGTGCTGGCGCCGACCTGCGGCTACTACCGGGATCAGCGGGCATGCCTGAGTTACCGGAATGACGACGCCGACCTGTGTCCCGACAGCCTGCGTGCCGCTGTGCGTCAGGCTTATGTAGTGCGGCCCGCGTGGCAAGCCGATCCTGTTGCGCGAACCGCGGAGCGGGCCGATATCGCTGCCGCCCATCGCGCGATCTACGAGTCGGTTCTGCAATGATCGATCCACCGCTGCGGGTGGCGCTCATCGCGTCGGCCCGCTACCCGATCTGCCAACCGTTCGCAGGCGGGCTGGAGGCGCAAACCTGGATGCTTGCGCATGGCCTACATCGGCGAGGGCACCAGGTCACGCTGTTCGCGGCCCCGGGCACCGATCCGACGCTGACCGCACGGCTGCTGGACGTCGATCGCCCGACCATCAGCCTGGCTGCGGCCCGCGACGTGAGCATGCCTCCCGGGCCTTGGCTTGAGGAGCACCACGCCTATTTGACGCTAATGCTTCGCTTGATGCAGCACGGGGCCGAGGATTACGACGTCGTGCACAACAACAGCTTGCACTACCTGCCGCTGGCTATGGCCCGATCGGTGACAGTCCCGATGATCACCACTCTGCATACCCCGCCGACACCGTGGCTCGAGTCCGCGATCACCAGCGGACCGTGTCCAGTGACGTTCACTGCGGTCAGTGCCCAGACGGCGACCGCATGGCAGCACGTCGTGCCGCGGGCGCACGTGGTCATGAACGGGATCGATCTCGACGTGTGGCGCCCCGGCCCCGGTGGTGGCCCGCTTGTGTGGTTCGGACGCCTCGTCTCGGAGAAGGGCCCCGACCTGGCCATCCGGGCGGCCCGGCAGGCCGGATTGCCTCTTCAGCTCATCGGGCCGATCTCTGATCCCGCGTTCTTCGCGACCCGCGTCCAGCCGCTGCTCGGCTCCGGCATCGAGTACCTGGGCCACCTGCCTCACGCGCAACTCGCTGACCTCGTCGGCCGCGCTCGCGCAACCCTGGTGACGCCGCGATGGGATGAGCCGTACGGCCTGGTCGCCGCCGAATCGCTGGCGTGCGGCACGCCGGTCATCGGCTTCGCTCGCGGCGGACTGCCCGAGGTCGTCGACCAACGCTGCGCCATCCTCGTTCGCGCCGACAATATCGGCGCTCTTGTCAGCGCGGCCTCGCGGTGGGCGTCGCTCAGTCGTGCGGCCGCACGCGACCGCGCGACCTGCCGCTGTTCAGCCGACACGATGATCACTGCCTACGAACAGCTGTACCGGACGCTCACGGTCGCACGAGCAGCATGATCGGCTATTACGCCCACCACGTCGGGCAAGGGCACGTCCACCGAGCCGCAGCAATAGCCGAACACCTTCCCGGTCCGGTCACGATCCTGTCATCCCTACCCCCGCCGACCGGCTGGCGACAGGACTGGGTACAGCTCGCCCGCGACGACGCCGCGCCAGACCCCGAGGACCCGACCGCAAATGGAACTCTGCACTGGGCCCCGCTCCACGAGGCGGGCCTACGCGACCGGATGGCAGCCATCGCCGCCTGGATACGGCACACGGAACCCATCGTGTTGGTCAGCGATGTGTCCGTCGAGGTCGCGCTCCTCGCCCGGCTCATGGGCATCCCGGTAGTCGTCATTGCCCTGCCCGGGACACGCGAGGACTGCGCTCACCAACTCGGCTACGACATTGCAGACGCCATCCTCGCCCCATGGCCGCGGTTGGCGACGGACATCTGCCGAGGTCTCGAGGCGCACGCGCGCAAGGTGCACCACGTCGGAGGGTTCTCCCGCTTCGACGGTACGAAACGGCCGCCGAGGGCCGACCGAGCCACGGGGCGAACTGTTCTGGCGCTGCGGGGCGCGGGCGGCGGTGACCATACGGCCATGCGACCACCCGCGGTACCGGGTTGGCGATGGATCTCTTGCGGGCCCGGACGGTGGGTCGACGATCCGTGGCCCGCGCTGTGCGCGGCCGACGTCGTGTACTCCTCCTGCGGCCTCGGAGCGCTGTCCGACGTGGCTGCAGCGCGACGCCCCGCGGTGCTGGTGCCCGAACCTCGACCGCACGATGAACAGTGCAGCACCGCCCACGCCCTCGCGCGTGCCGGGCTGGCGATCGTGCTCGACCACGAGCCTTCGCCGACCGAATGGCCGCGCGTCCTCGATCGCGCCGCGCAACTGGACGGCAACCGGTGGTCGATCTGGTCAAGTGGAACGGCCGCGGCCGACGCTGCGGGCGTGATCATGTCAGCGGCAAGAGCATCGTGAATCTGGCCGTCATCACCATCGCCTCAGGCCGTCACGATCATCTGAGACTGCAACTGAAGGGCCTGGCCAGCTCGACCAGCCAGGTCGACCAGCACGTCGTCGTCGCCATGGACGATCCGCACATCGCGCGAGTCTGCCCGCCGACCACGGCGGTCATCGCCGTGGATCGCGACGGCGGACGGCTGCCCCTAGCCGCCGCCCGCAACGCCGGCGCACGGCACGCGATCGCACTCGGTGCCGACGTGTTGATCTTCCTCGACGTCGACTGCGTACCCTCACCGCATCTGATCGCCAGCTACGAGGCGGTCGCCGCCGATCACCCGCACGCACTGCTCAGCGGCCCTGTCGCCTACCTGCCGCCGCCTTCGAACGGAGGTTACGACCTCGACACGCTTCGTCGATCTGCCGAACCGCATCCGGACCGGCCGGCACTGGCATCGGACGAGATCCGCGAACTCGACCACACCCTGTTCTGGTCACTGTCCTTCGCAGTCCACGCCGGCTCATGGACCCGGATCGGTGGCTTCTACCCCGCCTACACTGGCTACGGGGCCGAGGACACCGACTTCGCCCAGGTCGCCCGCAGCCGTGGCATTCCCCACCTGATTCTGGGCGGAGCGATGGCCTATCACCAGTGGCATCCCACATCCGACCCACCGCTGCAGCACCTCGACGACATCCTTCGCAACGGGCGCATCTACCGCGACCGCTGGGGCCGATGGCCAATGCCAGGCTGGCTCGCGCGGTTCGCCGAACTCGGACTCATCACACGGGACGCGGGTGCCGACGATTGGGTTCGGGTGGCGGGCCGTCACCACGCGGGTGGTGTCGTTCGTCGATGCCCACCTTGAGGTGGACGCGTCTCGACAGTGATGCGAGCCATGTGGAGGTCCAGGGCGATATCGAGATGGGGTGGCGTGTATCTCGCTCGAGTGCGGCACCTGCGCCGACGATTTGCGTGCCGCGATGCGGTCAAGATGTACCGCAACCCATTCGCTACCACCCCGCGGAAGTGGCGCAAAAGGCCGCGACCCTGGGTCTGCTGTCGGACAACCGTTTCGTGCTGGGCCTCGGCTCGGGTGAGAACCTGAACGAGCACGTGGTCGGTGCGGCGTGGCCGTCGGCGCGGGTTCGGCAGGACATGCTGGCCGAGGCGCTGGAGATCATCCGGGCCTTGCACGGCGGGGACCAGCTGAGCTGGACCGGCGAGCATTTCCAGGTCGACTCCGCCAAGATCTGGGACCTTCCCGACGAGCCCGTCCAGATCGCCGTCGCGATCTCCGGTGACGCCTCGATCGCCAAGTTCACCGATGGCGCGGACCATCTGATCGCGGTCGAGCCGGACGCAGACCTGGTCAGCTCGTGGGACGCCGCCCGCACCGAGGCGGGCCAGCCAAAAGGACGCAAGATTGGCAGATCCCGATCTGCTGGGGTGCAGACAAGCAGCGGGCGATCGAGCGGGCGCACGAGCTGTTCCGCTGGTTCGGCGGCGGCTGGCACGTCAACGCCAACCTTCCGACGCCAGTCGCCTTCGCCGCCGCGAGCCAGTTCGCCACGCGGGACGACGTCGCCGACGCGATCGCCTGCGGGCCTGACCTCGATGAGCTGGCCGAATCGGTCCAGCCTTTCCTCGACGCCGGATTCACCGATGTGGCGCTGGTACCGGTCGGTGACGAGAGCCAGGACGAGTTCCTCGCCGACATCGCAGCCCCGCTGATGGATCGGCTACGCAACATGAACCGCAACGACGCCCAATGAGTGAGCTGTCCGTGCGTCGGCAGCGCGAAGCGTCCGGATCGGCCGGTCGTGCACGGCCGGCTGGGATAACCAATGACACGGTCGAGGCAAGGGGCACATCAGCTCCACCGCGCGCAGTTGCGCCGTCGACAGGGTCAGGTCCGCGCGGCGGGCCAGCTCGGTGACGGTGAGCGCACGGTGCTCGGCGTCGAAGGCACCCAGGATGGCAAGCACCTTCGACGCGACCGACGTGGCGCCGGCTCCGCTCAGTGCGCTTCGGCCATCTCGGGATCGAGGAACACATCCTGGTGTCGCTGTCCCCTCAGCATCGTCGCTGCGATGAGCCCGGCCACCACAGCGGAGAGGCCGCACACCAGGTAGCCGATGGCGTAGGCGTGTGAGAGCGCGTGAAACGCGACATCCTTGAGGGGGTTGAACGGGATCAGTTTGCCGTCAGGTCCCGGCACCTGCGCCGGGACGCCGTTTTGTCCGAGTGGGCCGGACTTCACCGCGCCGACAGCCGCCGCCACGGCCGGACGCTGCGCCGCCGGAACGTGTTGCGGCGCGGCATAGAACATGTCCAGCGCGGACTTGAGGGTGGGCGACGAAGCGATCTTGGCGTGGATAGCATTCGCGGCATTCGTCAGCGCGATCGCGCCCACGATCGCCGGCCCGAGCGTCAGGCCTCCGTCGCGCAGCATGCTCGTCGCGCCGCTGGCCATCCCCGCCTTGGAGGTCGGGACGCTGTTCACGGCCACCACGGTGATCGCCGTGATAGCCAGCTTGAATCCGGCGCCGATGACCAGCAGCGGAAGCGCGACCGCCGCGATGGAGAGGTTGGTGGCAGGAATGGCGGCGAGAACCAGGTCACCGATGCCGATCATCGCCATTCCGGCGGCCAGCACCATGCCGGGGTTGAACCGCTCGATCACCCGGGTGCTGACCGGGAACAGCACGACGCCCATCACGTTCAGGCAGAAGAAGCCGATGGACGTCTTGAGCGGGGTGTAGTCCTGGATAGCCGAGAGCCGGATGCTCGTGTCGTAGGCGGTGCCCAGGTAGGCGAACATCCCGATGACGGTGACCACCGCGGAGACCGTGAACATCCGGTTACTAAACAGTTCCAGGCGGATCAGGGGGCGGTCCACCCGGCGCTCGATGACCACGAACAAAGCCATGAACGCGGCCGCGACGACGAACCCGCCGATCACGGTCGCACTGCCCCAGCCGTCCTCGGCCCCCTGGATCACTGCGTACAGCAGCGCGAACAGCGACACCGCGATGGTGATCTGGCCCGGCCAGTCCAGCGACCGGCCCTGCGGTGCGGAGGAGTTCTGCGCAAACGCCAGCGTGATCGCGCAGCTGATCGCGGCCAGGATCGCCATGGCGAGAAAGGCGTAGCGCCAGCTCGCGAAGTCACCGCCCGAGTGGTGGATGCGGGCCAGCAGGCCGGACAGCACCGGCGAGACGAAGCCGGCGCCGGTGAGTGCGGCGGCCCAGATCGAGATCGAGTGCGCGCGTTCCCGGACGCTGTGCGTGCCCGCCGCGAGCATCGCTACCGACGTCGGGAACAGTGCCGCTGCGCCGATACCGGAAATCACCTGACCGGTGAGGAGCACGCCGACGCCGTTGCTCGGTGTGAAGAAGCCGAGCAGTCCGCCCACGACCATCAGCGCGGCACCGACGGCCAGCAGCCGCTTACGCCCGAAGAGGTCACCGACCACGCCGAAGGACAGTTCGAGCAACGTCACTGGAACCAGGAAGGCGTCGGAGATCCATGTCAGCGTCGTCGACGAGGTGTGCAGGTCCTGGTTGATGAAGCCGTTGATGACGGCTGGTATGGACAGGCCGATCTGGGCGACGGCGACGGCGAGGGCCGCGGCAAACAGCGTTCCGCGGCTGAGTTTCGGGGGCGCAGATGACGGGCCGGAAGCGGCCACGGTCTCGTTCATGGTTGTGAAGCAAACCACAAAGGCACCCTGATGTACAGGTTTCCTGATGATTATTTCCTTGCGGGCTTCCGGGTCGCGCCGCGTGCCGGAGGGGCCGGTGATTCGGCCGCGACCGGTTCGTCGCGCAAGGCTTTCCGGCACAGCTCCAGCAAGTGCCGCAGCTCAGTGGCCTGCGCGTCCGAAAGCAGCGACAGCATACGGCTCTGCAACGCGGCCACCTGCGGCCGCAGCAGGCCGAGCAAACGGTGGCCGGCGGGCGTCAGCGCGATGACCAGGCGGCGGCGATCGGCGACGTCGCGATGACGCTCTATCAGGCCGCGGTTGAGCAGCGCCGTCACCATGTCGGCCGTGCTCTGACCGGTGACGAAAGAGCGCCGGGCAAGGTGTGCGGCGGTGAGGTCGGGATGACCTTCGAGGACGGTGAGCGCGGTGTACTGCAGGGCCGTCAGACCGGCCGGGCGGGCGAGGTCGTCGAGTTCGGCGCGCACGGCCAGCTCGACCTGCTTCATCAGGTACAGCAGGGTCGACGGCGGTACGGACTGCCCGTCCGAACGAGCCCTGTCCGAACGAGCCCTGCTGGTCGTTATGGCCATCCAGACCCTCCCTGGACGCCGATCCTAGGCGTCAGCTCAGCCCCAGCACGCGCGCGGCCGTGTCCTTCACGATGGCCGGTCGGTACGCGGCTTCGATGCCGAGTTGGTCGAAGTCGGCCAGCCAGCGCTCGGGCGTGATCAGGGGGTAGTCGCTCCCGAACATGACCTTGTGCCGCAGCGGGCCACCGGCGGCGCGGACGAGTTCGGGCGGGAAGTACTTGGGTCGCCAGCCGGACAGGTCGATGTAGACGTTGGCCTTGTGCGTGGCCATCGAGATCGCCTCGGCCTGCCACGGTACGGACGGATGCGCCAGGATCACAGTCAGCCCGGGGAAATCGGCGGCGACGTCGTCGAGCAGCAGCGGGTTGGAGTAGCGCAGCTTGATACCGCGTCCGCCCGGCAGGCCGGCGCCGATGCCGTTCTGGCCGGTGTGGAACAGCGCGGGCACGCCGAGTTCCTCGATCGCGGCCCACAGTGGGCCGAACGCCGGGTCGGCCGGCGAGAACGCCTGCAGGCTCGGGTGGAACTTGAACCCGCGCACGCCGAAGTCCGCGACGAGGTTTTGGGCGCGCTCGATCGCCGCCTGCCCCTGGTACGGGTCCACCGAGCCAAACGGGATCAGCACGTCGTTGTGCCGCGCCGCGGACTCGGCGATCTGTTCGCTGGACAGCGCCGGGTGGCCGGTGGCGGTGGTGGCGTCCACGGTGAACACCACGGCGGCCATGCCGGAGTCCCGGTAGCGCGTCGCGAGGTCATCGACGGTTGGGGTGCGGCTCTCGGCGCCCTTGAAGTAGGCGGCGGACGCGTCCATCAGCTCCTGATCCAAGGACAGGTTCCCGTGCCCGTCGGCCTCGACGTGGACGTGCACGTCCAGCGCGCGCGTGGTGTCGAGGTCTATGGCCGGCTCGTAGCGGCTCACGTGGTCGCCTCTCGCAGTCGGGACTTCAGCAGCTTGCCGGACGCGTTGTGCGGCAGCTCGGGCACGAACTCGATCGACTTAGGCACCTTGTAACGAGCTAGGCGGGTTTCCAGGTGGTGCAGGACGGCATCAACGTCGATGTGTTCGCCGTCGCGGACCACGATGAACGCGCGCCCCACCTCTCCCCAGGTGGGGTCACTCACGCCGATCACCGCGCACTCGGACACCGCCCGGTGGGTGTGGAGCGCCTGCTCGACCTCGGCGGGATAGACATTCTCGCCGCCGGAGATGTACATGTCCTTGAGCCGGTCGACGATGCGGATGTAGCCCTCTTCGTCGTGCGTGGCGAGGTCGCCGGTGTGCAGCCAACCGTCGGTGAACGCGCGGATCGTGGCCGCTTCGTCCTGCCAGTAACCAGGGCTGACGTTCGGGCCACGTACCAGCACCTCGCCGGGCTCGTCGACGTCCGTGTCACGGTCCTCGACGACGATCCGGACGTCGGTGAAGAAGCAGGCGGTACCGGCCGAACCGAGCTTGCGGACACCGTCGGCCGCGCGCAGCATCGTCGTGCCCGGGGAGGCCTCGGTCAGGCCGTAGCCCTGCACGATCATCAGGCCGCGGTTGAGCCAGGCCTGCAGCAACGACTCCGGGATCGGAGCACCGCCGCTGAGCGCCAGGTGCAGGCTGTCCAGGTCGGCCTGGTGGAAGCGTGGCGCCTGCGACAGCGCCAGGTACATGGTCGTGACACCGAACAGCAGCGTGACCCGCTCGCGTTCGATCACGTCGATGGCGCGGGCGGCGTCGAACTTGGCTTCGATCATCGCCGTGCCGCCCTTGAGAATGATCGGGAACAGCACTTGGTTCAGCGCGGCAGTATGGAACAGCGGCGCAGTCACCAGCGCGATCTCCTCGCTGCCGAGGTCGATGTCGACAAGCAGGTTGTACACGTTCCACACGACGTTGCCGTGGGTCAGCACGACGCCCTTGGGCACGCCGCTGGTGCCCGAGGTGTACTGGATCATGAACACGTCGCCGAGGCAGATCGGCTCGTCGATCACGGAATCGTCGCTCGCCATCAACGCGTCGAGCCCCGAACCGGCCGACCGGGTGAACACGACGGTGTCAACGCCTAGCTCGGCCACCGGCGTCTGCTCGGTGGCGGCCGCCAGCGCATCCTCGACCAGTAGCAGGCCGGCGCCACTGTGCTTGAACACGTACGCCAGTTCGGCTGACGCCAGTCGGGTGTTGACCGGGACGAACACCGCCCCGAGCCGAGCGGTGGCAAACATCGCGATCACCATCTCCACCGAGTTCAGGCCCAGGAACGCGACCCGATCGCCTCGGCCCACGCTGCGCGCCCGCAGTCCGTGCGCGAGGCAGGCGGTGGCCCGATCCAGGTCGGCGTAAGTGGTGGTGACGCCGTCCTGGACGAGCGCCGACTTGCCGGGTGTCATCCGGGCGCGGCGCCGCGGCCAGGAGCCGAGACCACCATCGTTCATCGCTCGCTCCCGTCCGGCCGGCCGAGTCCCAGCCGGCCCTTGACCGCAAGCAGTTCACGCAGCGCGCGGTCACGGAGGGCCAGCATCTCGCGCTCGCGGCCGTTGAACTCCTCCTGCACGCCGTCGACCAGCAGGTCGCCCAGTTCGGGCGTCAGCTCCGGCTCGCCGAGGTCGGCCCACCAGTCGACCATCGGCGGTCCGAGGTGTTCGAGGACATGTCGCAGGCCGCCCGGACCGCCGGAGAGGTGTTGCGTCGCGATCGGCCCCAGCAGCGCCCAGCGCAGACCCGGTCCGTTCGCCACCGCCTGGTCCAGATCGGCCACCGAGATCGCGCCCCGCCCGATCAAGTCGTATGCCTCGCGCCACAGCGCCGCCTGAAGCCGGTTGACCACGTGGCCGGGCAGTTCGGCGCGTACCCGCACCGGCCGCCGTCCCAATCTCGTCATGGCCGCCATCGTCGCCTCGACGGCGTCCTCGGACGAGTGTCTCCCGCCCACGACCTCGACGAGCGGGACGAGGTGCGGCGGGTTGAACGGGTGCGCGACGACGACCCGGTCCGGGCGGGTGCAGGCGTCCTGGAACATGCTGGCACCGAAGCCGGAGGAGCTGCTGGCCAGTACGACGTCCGGAGGGGTCGCCTCGTCCAGCGCGGCGAAAAGAGCCCGCTTGACGTCGAGGCGTTCAGGTCCTGCTTCGATCACCAGGTCGGCGAGCGCCGCAGCTTCGGCGACGTCGGTGTGGACGGTCAACCGGTCGAGTGCGTCCGAGCCAGTGTCGAGCTCGGTGAGATGGGCGGCGACGGACGAGCACAGCCGGGCGTCGGCGCAGGGGTCCGGGTCGGCCGCGTGCACGGTCAAGCCGTGCGCGAGCGCTAGCGCCACCCAACTGCCGCCGATCGACCCGGCGCCGATGACCGCCACCGTGTCCGGTGCGCTCCTCATCGCCGCGCCCCCGACCGGATCGCGGCTAGTTCGGCGAACGGCTCCAGCGACGACGGATCGGCCAACGCGTCGCGGCTGGCTACCTTGTCGGCGGGTGCGCCCTGCAGGATCCGCTTCACCGGCAGCTCGAGTTTCTTGCCGGTCAGGTTCCGCGGCACGGCGGCCACGGCCAGAACGAGGTCGGGGACATGGCGCGGCGACAGCTCCGCGCGCAGCACGGTCCGGATGCCCGCGACCAGGTCATCGTCGAGCTCACGCGGCCCGCGTACGACCACGAACAGGATCAGGTCGCCGTTGCCGCCGGCGGGATCTTCCAGGTGCACCACCAGGCTGTCCGTGATGTCAGGCAGTTCCTCGACCACGCGGTAGAACTCTGCGGTACCCAGCCGCACGCCGCCGCGGTTGAGGGTGGCGTCGCTGCGGCCGGTGACGACGCAGCTACCGTCGCGCTCGAACACGATCCAGTCGCCGTGCCGCCAGATGCCCGGGTAGCGGTCGAAGTAGGTTTCGCGCAGCCGGCTGCCATCGGTGTCCCCCCACAGGCCGACCGGCATCGATGGCATCGGCGCGGTGATCACCAGCTCGCCCGGCACGCCGATCACCTCGTTGCCGTCCTCGTCGAAGGCGTGCGCGCCCACACCTAGCGCGCGGCCGGAGATCAGGCCCGCCCGCACCGGCAGGAGTGGGTTGTTCTGGACCAGTCCGCTGCACACGTCAGTGCCGCCGCTACCCACGTTGAGCTGGACCCGCTCGCCGAGTTGTTCGCCCACCCAGGCGTAGCCCTCCGGTGGCAGCGGGGCCCCGGCCGACCCTACGATCCGGATGCGCAGGTCCAGGCCGCTCAGGTCGACTCCGGCGGCGCGGCAAGCCATCACGAAACCCGGGCTCGCACCCATCAAGGTGGCGCCGGTCTGCTCAGCCAGCCGCCATTGCCAGGCGAGGTCCGGGAAGGCAGGGTCGCCGTCGATCACGACGATCGACGAGCCCACCAATAGCGCCGACACCAGCGCGTTCCACATCATCCAGGCCGTCGTCGAGTACCAGAGCACCACGTCCCCGCGGCCCAAGTCCCACGACAGCGCATGGTTCTTGAGGTGTTCGAGCACGATGCCTCCGTGGCCGTGCACGATCGCCTTCGGCGGCCCGGTGGTACCGGAGGAAAACAGCACGACGAGCGGGTGGTCGAACGGCACCGGGGTGGTGTCGGGGAGGGACCGTTCGGAGTCGGTGAGCGCTCTCGGCCACGACTTCGCGCCGTCGACGCGCCAAGCGCCGTACTCGATGTCCAGCACCTGCCGGACTGTCGCCAGGGCGGCCACGACCTCGGCGACCTCGGCGCGGCGGTCGATGTCCTTGCGGCCGTACCGGTAGCCGCCGGCCACGAGCAGGACCACCGGATCCACCTGCCCGAAACGGTCAATCACGCTGCGTGGCCCGAACTCGACGGCGCAACTGGTCCACACCGCGCCGAGCCCGGCGGCGGCCAGGAATGCGACCAGCGCCTCCGGACAATTGGGTAGGTAACCGGCTACCCGGTCACCAGCGCGCACGCCAAGGTCGACCAGCACCTGCCGGGCGCGCGCGACCTGCTGGCGCAACTCGCCCCAGGTGAGCTCGAGATCTGGCCGGGTCTGCGAACGGGCCAGGACAGCGACCTCGGAGTCGGGCGCGCCCGCGCCGCGCAGCGCGTGTTCGGCATAGTTCAGCAGAGATCCTGGGAACCAGCGGCAGCCCGGCATGGCTCGGTCGGGCAGGACGCCCGTGCAGGTGCCGTGGTCGAGGACGCCGAAGAACTCCCAGATCGCCGACCAGAACCCGTCGAGGTCCTCGACCGACCAGCGCCAGAGGGCCTCGTGATCGCGCAGGTCCAAGCCCCGCTGCTCGCGTAGCCAGGCAGCGAACTGCCCGACCCGGCTCGTCTCGAGCACGTCCGCCGGCGGGCGCCAGAGCACGTCGCCGGTGGCGACGGTCATCGATCGGTCACCTTCTCCGCACGCCCTTCCAGGAACGCTCTCATCCGTTGCTTCGCGTCGTCGGTGCCCTGGGCGATCGCCGCCATCATCGCCTCCATGAAGTAGCCCTCGCGCGGATTCGTCTCGGCGATGCGGGGCAGGGCCTGCACGATTGCGTAGTTGGTCTGCGGGGCGTTCTGCGCGATCCGCGTTGCGAGTTCCAGCGCGCGGTCGAAGCCGGCCCCGTCGTCGACCAGGTACTGCGACAAACCGATGGACAGCCCCTCGTCGGCGTCGTAGCGCCGGCCGGTCAGCATCAGGTCGGCCATCCGGGCCACGCCGATCAGCCTCGGGACACGCACCGAAGCGCCGCCGCCGACGAAGAGCCCCCGCATGCCCTCGGGTAGTGCGTAGAACGTGGAGCGCTCGGCGACCCGCAGGTGCGCCGCAGCGGCCAGTTCGAGACCGCCGCCCACCACCGCACCGTGCAGCGCACACACGACCGGCACCGGCCCGAACTCGACCAGCTCCAGGACCCGGTGCCACATGCGGGAGTGCCGAACGCCTGAGATCGTGTCGCGCTCACCCATCTCCGAGAGGTCGAGACCGGCGCTGAAGTGGTCGCCGTCAGCGGCGAGCACGATGCACAGAACGTCATCGGGTAGGTGGGTGAAGAAGCGCTCGATGCCGAGCAATGTCTCGTCGTTGAGGGCATTGCGTTTGGCCGGGCGGTTCAGGGTCAAGACGGCTACCGCGCCGTGGCGCCGCGCCAGCAGCGACGACGGCAGATCCATGGCGTGTGGCAACGGCGAATCGGGCACGATCACGCTTTCTCCAATAAACAGGTTTCCTGATTATTGGATCAGACTACGAGCTTTGTCACAAGGTCCGGGCCGCAATGGCCCGACCGGGCTGATAGCCGTGACCCTCCTGGTGGAGCTGACGGGACTCGAACGCTGACCCCCACACTGTCAGCAGCAGCGGGCCTGCGTCGGCGGCGATCGGGAACGTCGGGTACAGACGCGACCTCAGGATGA
>JALZAI010000203.1 GCA_030948475.1 Actinomycetota bacterium | reverse complement strand
CCCATGTGAGCGGGGACTTCATGAACACGGCGCTGCGCCAGGCGTTGTCCCCGGCCTTCAACAACGGGCTGCCAGGCTGAGGACGGAGGGATCGAATGGCCCCGAAGCTGGATTACCGCTGGAACCTGCGGCAGGTGATGGCCAGCCGCGACCTGTTCGCCACCACCGACCTGATCGGCCCGCTCGCTGAACGGGGGATCCGGTTGTCCACCAGCCAGGTCTACCGGCTGGTGGTTGAGCGGCCCGAGCGCCTCAGCCTGAAGGTATTGATGGCTCTGATGGACGTCCTGGATTGCTCGATGGCGGAGCTGATCGAACCGGTCGCCGCGACCAAACCAGCCCACAAGGCGAAGGCCGGCGGCGAAGGGGCGGGAGTTGGCTCCCTGCGGCCGGTGCGGGCCCGCATCATCCGGACCGACGGTTGACCGGTGGGTTCCGTCTCGACGACCACTGAGGAGCCGGCCTGGCTCGCCGACCCGCTCGGCGCCGTCGCCGATCTTGTCGCGAGCGTCGAGCCGGCGCTGGAACGGGCGAGGATCGAGGAGGTCGTGGCCGACGTCGCCGGCGGGCGCGCCAAACGCCGCCGCCTCACCCAAGCCATGCTCGACAACCCGACCCTGCTGATCGATGGCCGCTCCCCGGCGCCGAGGGTGGCGGGGGACCTTCTGCTCGCCCTGCGCAGGGCCGGTGCGGCGGCCGTCTCCCCGCCGATCTGCGCCGAGTGCGGCAAGCACCTGCGCAGCCTGCAGAGGCGCGGCCAGGACTGGTTCTGCGGCGTGTGTGGTCCCGTTCGGGAGCGCTGTGCTGGCTGCGGCAACACCCGGCCGGTGACCCGGCGCGACCGGAACGGCCAACCACGGTGCGTCCGCTGCTCGCCCGAGCCAGGACGTGATCCCGTCGAGATCGTGGTCGACGTCGTCACCGCCGTCGATCCGACAATGCCCGCTGAGGTCGTGGTCGCAGCGACGCGCCACGCAGCTTCCCAGGGCGGGCAACGACACCGGCTCGCCTGGGCACTGCAGGACAGGCCCGAGTTGCTCACCGGTGCGGGCGCCGAGGCTTGCGTCCCGTCGGTGCTGCGCCTGATCGACAGACTCTGCGACGCGGGCGCCACGGCCTTCGTCCGGCCGCCCTGCCCGGCCTGTGGGCGGGTCATCCCGTTGGTCAAGCCGCGCGACGGGCTGCGATTGTGCCGCAACTGCGTGGCCAAGTCGCGGGCTGAGCCGTGTTCCCGCTGCGGAGCGGTCCGGGAGGCTGCCACCCGCGACGAGCAGGGCCGGCCCGTGTGCCCGTCTTGCTTGATCAGCGACCCGGCCAACCAGGAGACCTGCACCGTCTGCAGTCGCCGCCGGCCAGTCAGCGTCCGCGCAGCGGACGGCCCGGTGTGCCCGACCTGTCGCCCCTGGAAAACGACGACGTGCGCCATCTGCGGCCGACACGGCCCGAGCCTGATCTCCAAGACCACCGGACAACCGTGGTGCCGGGCCTGCAAGCAGCGTTGGGCCAGGTGCGTCCGCTGCGGCGAACTCGGCCCCGTCCGGGGCGGCACCATCCACGAGCCCATGTGCGCCACCTGCACCCGCCCGGACCCCAGCTTCTGGCGCAGCTGCACGGATTGTGGGAAGCCCGGTCGCATCCACGCCGGGCGCTGCGCCCGCTGCCGTGTGCAACGCCGGGTGGGCGAGCTGCTCGGCGACGACAACGGCCACATCCGGCCGGAGCTGAACGCCCTCTATCAAGCCCTCATCTCCACCGAACGGCCCGCCACCGTGGCCAGCTGGCTCGACAAGAGCGCCGCCCCCGAGATCCTGCGTCGCCTCAAGACGAGCAACCAGCTGAACCACGAGGACCTCGACGCGCTGCCCGAAGGCAAACCTGTCGAACACCTCCGCAGCGTCCTGGTCGCCGTCGGGACGCTGCCACCACGCGACGAGCAGATGGTTCGACTCGAACGTTGGATCATCGCCGCCATCGCGCAACGCGCCGACCCCGACGAGCAGCAGCTGCTGCGTCGCTACGCCCTCTGGCACATCCTGCGCCGGCTGCGCCGGCGGCTCAATGGCGCCGACGCCGCCCACAACCAGCTCGTGACCGCTCGGCAACACGTGAGAGCCGCCATCACGCTGCTCGACTGGCTCACCTCCAACAACTTCACCCTTGCCACCGCCGGCCAAGGCGACCTCGACACCTGGCTCACCTGTGACGACGCCACCCACCGGCGCGAGGCGGGGCACTTCGTTCGGTGGGCCAACAAGCAGAAGCTGACCAGCCTTGAGCTGCCCGCCGCCCGGTGGGGCGGCCCCACCGGGATTATCGACACCGAAGCCCGCTGGGAACAAGCCCGCCGGCTGCTTCACGACGACACCATCAAGGCCGAAGACCGCGTCGCCGGGCTGCTCGTGGTCCTCTACGCCCAGTGGCCCGCCACGATCAGCCGCCTCACCCTTCACCACATCGACACGAGAAACGACCAGGTTCGGATACACCTGGGCCGCCAACCCATCGTCGTTCCCGAACCACTTGGGGCGCTCGTCCTCCAACTC
>JALZAI010000258.1 GCA_030948475.1 Actinomycetota bacterium | reverse complement strand
CGGTCGGCGGGACGTCGGACGCCATCGGTCCGGACGGCAAGTTCCAGTTCCAGACCGGCTGGGGTACCGACAAGTACGCGCTGTCGACGACCGGCAAGAGCTGGTCTCCGCTCGGCTTCCTCTACGGTGCCGGCGGCGGACGGTCGGGGCTGTTCAACAAGCCCGCCTACCAGAAGAACGTCCCGGGTGCCTACCGCGCCGTGCCCGACGTCGGGCTGGACGCCGACCCGACCACCGGCATGCTCATCGGCGAGACGCAGACCTTCCCGGCAGGGGTCCAGTACGGCGAGTTCCGCCTCGGCGGCACCAGCCTGGCCTCGCCACTGTTCGCCGGCATGACCGCGCTCTCGCTGCAGCACGCCGGCGGTACCGGGGCCGGCCTGCTCAACCCGACGATCTATGCCAATGCCCACTCCGGTGCGTTCACCGACGTCAAGGGCCCCTCGCCGGTCGCCGGCGCCGTCCGGGCCGACTTCGCCAACGGTGTGGACGCCGCCGCCGGTCTGCTCTACTCGGTTCGCACATTCAACCAGGACTCGAGTCTGCACGTGACTCGTGGCTGGGACGACGTGACCGGTGTCGGTTCGCCGAACCCGAAGTGGCTGAGCGCGATCCCGAAGGGCTGATCCACCGAAATCACCAACCTGTGGGGCGCGTCGCTTCGGCGGCGCACCCCACTCGGCGTCTGATGGCTCGCTAGCCTGAACCGGTCATGGATGTCCTCGCGGTGTGGCTCGGCAAGCTCACCCTCGCCGCGTTGCGGCTGCTCGGCCGGCGTGGCAACGCGCTGCCGGGGCTGGTCGTCGAGAAGCTCGTCCCCGGCTATCTCGCCCGCGCGATGGCGCGCCTGCCGGAGGGCGTCGTGGTAGTCACCGGCACCAACGGCAAGACGACCACCACCAAGATGCTCGCGACGATCCTGGCGCAGCGCTACCGGGTGCTCACCAACGACACCGGCAGCAACTTCGTTCGCGGCGCGATCACCGCGACCGTAGAGCACTCGACCTGGACCGGACGAACGCCCTACGACGTCGCGGTGTTCGAGCTGGACGAGGCCTGGGCGGTCCGCTTCGTCGAGCACGCCGCACCGCGTCGGGCGCTGCTGCTCAACGTGATGCGCGATCAGCTCGACCGCTTCGGCGAGATCGACACAACAGCGGCATTGCTCGGCAAGGTCGCCGCCGCAACCACCGGGCACCTGATCCTCAACCGCGACGACGAGCGCGTGGCGGCACTGGACACGGACACGCTCGCCGAGGTCAGTTACTACGGCGTCGCACCGAACCTGCGCGCGATGTTTCCGACCGACGAGGAACTCTACGGTGGCCCGGTTCGCATCGCCGAGCAGGCCGCAGTAGCCGAGCTGACCCGACTGCCCAGCCGAGAGCAGCCGCGCCTGGGCATGCGCATCGGCACCACCGAGCGCGATATCGCGCTGCGCGCCGAAGGACCGCACAACGCGCAGAATGCAGCGGGCGCCGCTGCCGTCGCGCTGAGCTTCGGCCTGGACCCGGACACGGTAACCACCGGCCTGGCGGCGGTATCACCGGCCTTCGGGCGCGGGCAGCCCTTTCGCGTCGACGGCCGCCGGGTCGTACTGCAACTGGTGAAGAACCCAGCCGGATTCCGGCAAAGCCTGCACACCCTCGAGCGGGGCAGCCCGCAGGACCGCGTGGTCGTCGTCATCAACGACGACTACGCCGACGGACGTGACGTGTCCTGGCTGTGGGATGTGGACTTCAATGCGTTGCGCGGACGGACGGGGCGCATCACCACGTCGGGCACCCGGGCCGCCGACATGGCGGTACGCCTGCACTACGACGGGGTCAGCACCGACGACGTCGAGGCCGACCCGGAGACGGCAGTGCGCGCCGCCGTGGCCGCAGCCGGCGACGGGGAGGTCGTGGTTTTCAGCACCTACACGGCGATGTGGGCGCTGCACGCCGTCCTGCTGCGGATGGGGGATGCCGAGTGATCACGCTCGTCCACTTCTATCCGCGCGAGATGAACATCTACGGCGACACCGGCAACGTACTGGTGCTCCGCCGACGCCTGGAATGGCGCGGTCTGCAGGCGCGCGTCGTCCCGGTGAGCATCGGCGACCCGCTCCCGCACGACGCGGACATCCTGCTCGGCGGCGGCGGCCAGGACGCGGCGCAGGGAGAGATCGGCGCCGACTTCGCTTCGCGCGCCGCCGAGCTTCGGGCGATGGCCGACGACGGGGTGGTCATGCTGACCATCTGCGGGAGCTACCAGATGCTCGGGCACGCCTTCGTCACCCAGCAGGGCCGGCACATCGACGGCGTGGGCGTCCTGGATGTCATCACCCGTGGTCAGCCGGTCCGGCTGATCGGCAACAATTTCGTCGACACCCCGGACGCCGGACGACTGGTCGGCTACGAGAATCACAGTGGGCTCACCGAACTCGGCTCGGCCGTGCGAGCGCTGGGCAGCACCAAGCCCGGGCGCGGCAACAACGGCCGGGACCGAACCGAAGGAGCGGTGCGCGACAACGTCATCGGCACCTACCTGCACGGCCCGGTGCTTGCGAAGAGCCCCCGCTTCGCCGACGAGCTGCTGCGCCGTGCACTGGCCCGGCGCGGGCTCCCAACCGGGCTAGAGCCGCTCGACGACAGCCTGGCCGAGCGGGCCGCGCACATCGCCGCGCGGCGACCGCGCTGAGCGTCCCGGCTCAGCCCGCTGCTGGTGGCGGGTCCTCCGGCGCGGGTGCCACCGGCTCGGGATACGCCGGCTCGCTCTTGCGACGTTGTCCCAGGACGCCGGCCACGGCAATCCCGGCGGCGATCCCGCCGAGCAGGACGAGCCGGCGGCGCCCGCGCCGCGGATGCCGTCCGGCCTTCTCCTGCGCCCGGATGCTCAGCTCGTGCGCCTTGCGGCCCGCAAGCTTACCGGCTTGCTTGCGTGCCTCTCGGGCTCTCCTGGCGGAGTCCTTGGCCCGCTTCTGCGCTGACTTGACCGCTTCTTTCTGCGCGCGCCGACCACGCTGTTTGGCGGTGTCTAGCGCCGACGACACCGCCGAACCGACGCTCTCGCCGGCCGCAGCGGCTTGTCCGCGAACGGTGCCCAGCGTCGACGCGGCGAGATCCTTCGTGCTCTGACTCAGTGCCGCGCCGGCGTTGTGCACAGGGGCTGAGACCTCGGCGGCGTCGGTGCGGGGCATGATCCATCCTCTTTCGCGGCAATAGGGGAGGCTTCTCGCGCCAGTCCTACCCCAGAACCGGTCGGGGTTACCAGTGTGGGCCGCATGGCAGGATGGGCTGAGGAGAGACCCCGTCGTCGACGAGCAGGAGCCGCAGTGCCCGCCACCCAGACCGCCACCCTGCACACCAGCTCCGGCGACATCCGCGTCGATCTGTTCGGCAATCACGCACCGAAGACCGTCAAGAACTTCGTCGAGCTCGCCGAGGGATCCCGGGAGTGGCGGCACCCGGGCACCGGGGCGACGACCAGTGACCGGCTCTACGACGGCACCGTCTTCCACCGGGTCATCTCCGGGTTCATGATCCAAGGCGGCGACCCGCTGGGCGCCGGAACCGGCGACCCGGGCTACAAGTTCGGCGACGAGTTCCATCCCGAGCTGTCCTTCGACCGCCCGTATCTGTTGGCGATGGCCAACTCCGGCCCGAACAGCAACGGCTCGCAGTTCTTCATCACCGTCGGGCGCACGCCACACCTCAACCGCAAGCACTCGATCTTCGGTGAGGTCGCCGACGCAGAGAGCCGGGCGGTCGTCGACGCGATCGCGGCCACTGCGACCGACCGTCGGGACCGCCCCGTCCAGCCGATCACCATCGAGTCGGTCACCGTCGCCGCGGTGCAGTGAGCCGGATGCGCTCCCGATGACCGTGGCGCCGGACGGGTCCGCGCGCGACCAAGAGGCCGCCGCGCCGCCGCGCTGTTATCGCCATCCCAGTCGGGACGCGCTCGTGCGCTGCACCCGCTGCGACCGGCCGATCTGCCCGGAGTGCATGCGCGAGGCGTCCGTGGGCTTTCATTGCCCCGAGGACGTGGCCATCGCGAAGCGCACGGCACGCCGGCCGCGCACCTCGGTCGGCGCGATGCTGCGCGGCTCGCCGCCCTACGTCACTGCCGTGCTCGTCGGGCTCAACGCTGTTACCTATCTGGCAACCGGGCTGCAGTCGCCGGCCAGCCTGACCCATCCGACGGACGGCCCGATCGACGGGTTGTTCAGCTCGTGGCAGCTGCAGCCTGGCGCCGTCTACCGGGACGACGCGTACTGGCGGCTGATGACCTCCGCGTTCCTGCACATCAATCCGCTGCACCTGGGTGCGAACATGCTGGCGCTGGTGGTGATCGGGCCGGCGCTGGAGCGGCTGCTCGGGCGTATCCGGTTCCTCGCCCTCTACCTGCTCGCGGCGCTCGGCGGCTCGGCTGCGATATACGTGTTCGGTGCCGCCGGCGTAGCGGTCGTCGGCGCCTCGGGCGCGATCTTCGGATTGTTCGGGGCCAGTCTCGCTCTGGTGCGCCGGCTCGGCCTGGACCTGCAATGGCTGATCGGCATCATCGTCTTGAACTTCGTATTCACCTTCTCGGTGCCCGGTATCTCCGTCCTGGGCCACCTCGGTGGGTTCGTCACGGGTGCGCTCGCGGCGCTGGCGATCGCTGGGTTGCCGCAGCTTCGCCGCCGCGTGCCCACCGGCGTCCAGGCGGCCGGGCTGTCCGCGCTGCTCGCGGCCCTGCTACTCGCGATCTCGGTGCGGACGGTGCTCGGCGACTTCTAGGGACGGCGCTCGCGCGGATCGAAGGACCGGATCGTCTCGGCGACCAACTCGGGGGCGGCACCCAGCGCGCGGCGGCTCAACACGATGAGCGTGTCGCCCGCGTCGATCTCGAGGGTCACGCTGCGCAACCCGTAGCGAGTGCGAGCGTCGGCGCGGACCCCGTCCAGCTGCGTCCAGGCCAGTTCGGCCCGGGCGGTGGGCGAGCGCACCCGCAATCCGGTCGCGTCCACGGCCAGCCGCGGGGCGAACATCAGGTCGCTGACCGTGTACGCGGTGAGCACCACCGCAGCCAGCGCCCAGATCAGCCGGCCGGGCCGGTCACCGGTCGTGAGCGCGAGCGCTATCGCGACGACAATGCCCGCAGCGGCGAGCGCGGTGAGTCGGCGGTCCGGCCCGAATCGCATGCTCGGCCGGCGCTGCGCCGAGGTCAGCTCCTCCACAGGGTTGTCCCCAGTTGTGGATGAACTACAGGCGTGTAATCACAGCCGTGTGAAAGCTGGTGGACGACGCACGCCGCGAAGGTCACCGCCAGCGGACGGCCATGACAAGCCCGAGAAGCATCACGCCGAAGCCGACCGCGAAGTTCCAGGCACCCAGGTCGGCCATGACCGGGACCCTGGGATTGGTGCCGCTGTTGGTGAGGTAGTAGACGACGAGGTACGCCAGGCCCAGGAGCAGCACGACGCCCATGACGATCGGATACCAGCTGGGGCTCGGCGCCAGCGTCTTGGTCGGCGGGGCGAGCGACTGGGTCCGGATCGGCGCGTCGGCCTTCTTGCGAACCTTGGACTTGGGCACGTGCGACTCCTGCTGTGTGGGCCGAACCGGTCCGGCCGTTGGCCGCGGCGCGCGGCCGGTTGCGTCTAGCGTAGACGGCACGCTCGCCGCGAAGGCGGTCGACGACGCGGAACGGGGGACGGCAGTGGGCTCGAAGGTCGGAATGCGCCGGGCCACCCGCCGGGCCTGGCGGGTGCTCGTTCCGCTCGTCTGCCTGCTAGCCGGCTTCGGCTTCGCCGCGAGCGCGCGCGACGCGCGCGGCACCGACCTGCGCCCGCCTGGCACGTCCAACCTGACCGACCTGGTCCGCAGGGCGGAGTCGCAGGTGCACGCAGCCGACCGGACGCTGACCGAACTGCAGGCGCAGGTGACCCAGGTGACCCGCAAGGCGGGTACCCGGGACTCGGCCGTGGCGAAGGTGCAGGCGAGGTCGGCGCCGCTGCGCCAGCCAGGCGGGCTAACCGCGGTGCATGGGCGCGGGATCGTGGTCGTCCTCAACGACGCTCCGAACTCTGCTGCCAACCAGGGCGTCGACGCGAACCAACTGGTGGTCCACCAATCCGACCTGCAGGCCGTCGTCAACGCGCTGTGGGCCGGCGGGGCCGAGGCGGTGACGATCGCAGGTCAGCGGGTGATCGCCACGAGTGCCGTGCGTTGCGTCGGCAACACCCTGCTGCTGAACGGCGAGGTGTTCTCGCCGCCATTCCGGGTGGTGGCCATCGGGCCGTACCGACCGATGGCCGAGGCGCTCGGCCGATCTCCTGGTGTCCGGCTCTTCGAACAGGCCGCCGGCTACTACGGGCTCGGCTACACCGTCGAGTCGAGCGGCAATCTGACGCTTGCGGCGTACCAGGGTGCGATCGGGTTGGTTTACGCCCGAGCGGCAGCACCGTGAGAGCAGTACGCGGGTTCGGCCCGATGCTGATCGCGGTGGGCATCGCGATGCTGCTGTTCGTGGGTTATCAGGTGTACCTGACCGACTACTTCGCGCACGCGGCCCAGACCAAGGCCAAGCAGGCGCTCGTGACGCGGTGGAAGACCGGCCCGGATCCGCTGCTGCCGCTGCCCGACGGGTCGCTGCCCAGGCTGCCGGTCGGCACCGGAATCGCCAACCTGTACATCCCGAGACTGGGCCGTGACTATGCGTGGACGATCGTGCAGGGCACCTCTGCGGCGGACCTGCAGAAGGGCCCCGGTCACTATCCAGGAACCGCGCTGCCCGGCCAGGTCGGCAACTTCGCGGTCGCGGGTCACCGGGTCGGCCGGGGCGAGCCGTTCCTCGACCTCGACCGGCTGCGCGCCGGCGACGCGGTGATCGTCGAGACCGAGTCGCACTGGTACGTCTACCGGGTCAAGGGCGCGAATCGGAACATCAGCGCGGAAGACGGCGACGGCATCCCGGGCCGCGAGATCGTCTCACCGCGCGCTGACTCGGTGCTGCTGGACGTTCCGGACCACCCCGGCGTCGCCCCGTCCGAGGCGCTGATGACGATGACGACGTGCCATCCGAAGTTCACTGCAGCCCGGCGGATGATCGTTTATGCGCACCTGCAGCAGACACTGCCGCGCGTCGCCGCGAACATGCCCGCTCGAATCGCGGCGCTGTACCGGGCAGTGCTCGGCCGGCAATGACCCGCATCCTGGTGATCGACAATTACGACAGCTTCGTCTACAACCTCGTCCAGTACCTCGGACAGCTCGAGGCTGACGTCGTGGTGCGGCGCAACGACGCGGTTGCGCCGGCCGAGCTCGACGAGCTGGACGTGGCCGGCGTGCTGCTCTCACCCGGCCCCGGTGACCCGCACGACGCCGGGGCCTCGATGGCGTTCGTCGTCGCGTGTGCCACCGCATCCGTACCGCTATTGGGCGTCTGCCTCGGCCATCAGGCGATCGGCGCCGTGTTCGGCTCCCCGATCGTGCGGGCGCCGGAACTGTTGCACGGCAAGACCAGCGAGGTCCTGCACGACGGCTCCGGAATCCTGGCCGGGTTGCCATCGCCGTTCGTGGCCACTCGCTACCACTCGCTGGCCGTGTTGGAGTCCGCGCTGCCGGCGGAGATCGTGGTGACAGGGCGTACTCCGTCCGGGGTGCTGATGGCGCTGCGGCACACGTCCTTGCCGATCGAGGGCGTGCAGTTCCATCCGGAGTCGGTGCTCACCCAGGGCGGGCACCGGATGGTCGCGAACTGGCTGCGGAGCTGCGGTGCAGTGGTGTCTGACGCACGGGTGTCGGAGTTGGGGGCCGAGGTCGAGGCGATGCGGGCCGGCGCCTTCGCGGGAATCTAGCCGGCGGCCTTCGCAGCCGCCTTCTGCTGCTTCTTGTACGTACGCACTCTGGTCAGCGATTCGGCGTCGACGACGTCCGCCACCGACTTGAACGAGCCCTGCTCGCCGAATGCCCCGGTCGCCTGGCGCCAGCCGTCGGGCCGGACGTTGAACTGTTTGGCGAGCAGAGCCGCGAAGATCTGGGCCTTCTGCGGGCCGAAGCCGGGCAGTGTCGCGATGCGGCGGACCAGGTCGGGGCCGTCGGTGGCCCCGCGCCAGACCGCGGTGGCGTCGCCGTCAAACCGTTCGGCGAGAACCTGCGCGAGCGCCTGGACGCGCTTGGCCATCGCGGCCGGGAAGCGGTGCAGAGCGGGTGGCTCACGAAAGATTTCTTCCAGGGCCGCCGCGTCATGCAAGGCGAGTTCGGTAGCGTCCAGGTCGCGTCCGAGGCGGTCCCGAAGCACGGCCGGAGAGGTGAACGCCTTCTCCATCGGGATCTGCTGATCGAGCAGCATGCCGATCAGCAGCGCGAGCGGATCGTGTTCGAGCAGGTCGTTCGCCGCGGGAGTTGTTGCGAGGTGCATGTGCGCATCCCACCACATGCGATGAGGCAGCGGCCACGACTGGGCCTGCTGGGATGATCCGGGCTAGCCCTCGCGCATCGGCACTCGTACCTCGCGCTCGTCCGCGACGTCGGCAGCGCGGTCGTAGCCGGCGTCCACGTGTCGGATCACGCCCATGCCCGGATCGTTGGTGAGCACCCGCTCCAGCTTTTGGGCGGCAAGTTCTGTCCCGTCGGCGACGGTGACCTGCCCGGCGTGGATGGAGCGGCCCATCCCGACTCCACCGCCATGATGGATCGACACCCAGCTCGCGCCGCTCGCGACGTTGACCATCGCGTTGAGCAGCGGCCAGTCGGCGATCGCGTCCGAACCGTCGGCCATCGCCTCCGTCTCGCGATACGGGGAAGCCACAGAGCCACAATCCAGGTGATCGCGTCCGATCACGATGGGCGCGCTGATCTCGCCACGTCCGACGAGGTCGTTGAACGCGAGACCGGCCTGGTCGCGCTCGCCGTAGCCGAGCCAGCAGATCCGGGCGGGCAGGCCCTGGAACTGGACGCGATCCTGGGCGAGCCGGATCCAGCGGGCCAGCGACTCGTTCTCCGGGAACAGGTCGAGCACTGCCTGGTCGGTGCGCGCGATGTCTTTCGGATCTCCGGAGAGCGCGACCCAGCGGAACGGTCCCTTGCCCTCGCAGAACAGCGGCCGGATGTAAGCGGGGACGAAGCCGGGGAAGTCGAACGCCCGGGTCAGGCCGGCCAGCTTCGCCTCAGCGCGGATCGAGTTGCCGTAGTCGAAGACCTCGGCGCCCTTGTCCATGAATCCGACCATCGCCTCGACGTGGCGGGCCATCGACGCCTGCGCGCGTCCGGTGAACTCCTCGGCCTTCTTGGCGGCGTACTCGTGCCAGTCCTCGAACTCGACACCGATCGGCAGGTAGGAGAGCGGATCGTGCGCAGACGTCTGGTCGGTGACGATGTCAATCGGCGCATCGTTGGCGAGCAGTTGCGGGACCAGGGAGGCCGCGTTGCCGAGCAGCCCGATGCTCAGCGGCCGTTTCGCGTCGCGCGCCTCGGTGGCCTGCTTCAGCGCGTCCTCGATGCTCGTCGCGGCGACGTCGAGGTAGCGGTGCTCGATGCGGCGGCGGATGCGTGACTCGTCCACGTCGATGCAGATCGCAACCCCGTCGTTCATGGTGACCGCAAGCGGCTGCGCGCCGCCCATCCCGCCGAGCCCGGCGGTGAGGGTGATCGTCCCGGCGAGCGTGCCGCCGAACTTCTTCGCAGCCACCGCGGCGAAGGTCTCGTAGGTGCCCTGCAAGATGCCCTGGGTGCCGATGTAGATCCAGGAACCGGCGGTCATCTGCCCATACATGATCAGGCCGAGCTGTTCGAGGCGGCGGAACTCGTCCCAGTTCGCCCAGTCGCCGACCAGGTTGGAGTTCGCGATCAGTACGCGGGGCGCCCACTCGTGCGTGCGTAGAACGCCAACCGGACGCCCGCTCTGCACGAGCAGCGTCTCGTCCTGCTTCAGCGTTTCGAGGGTGCGGACGATCGCGTGATAGCTCGGCCAGTCGCGAGCGGCCTTGCCGGTGCCTCCGTAGACGACGAGCTGCTCGGGGTGCTCGGCCACGTCAGGGTCGAGGTTGTTCTGCAGCATCCGCAGCGGTGCTTCGGTCTGCCAGTTCTGGGCGGTCAGGGTCGTGCCGCGTGGCGCGTGAATCTCGGGCATGCCCTCATCTTGCTCCGGTCCACCGCCGCTGTCCCCGTTTAGCGCAGTGGGGACGAAAGCGCGGAGTCAGCCGCGGCGACGGCGGCACCGGACCGGACGAGCGAGACCGCCGCCTCGATCTCCGGCGCGAGGAACCGGTCAGCGCCCGGCCTGGGCACTGAGGCCCGCAGCGCCGCAGCCACCGCGTCGGTCGCCGGTCCGGATCGCAACGGAGCCCGCAGGTCGAGCCCGCGCGCCGCCGTCAACAGCTCGATAGCGACGACGCGGGTCAGTGCGTCCACCGAGCGGCGCAGCTTGCGCGCGGCCGACCAGCCCATCGAGACGTGGTCCTCCTGCATGGCGCTCGACGGGATCGAGTCCACGCTTGCGGGGACAGCCAGCCGCTTCAGCTCCGACACCAGGGCCGCCTGGGTGTACTGCGCGATCATGTGCCCCGAGTCGACGCCGGGGTCGTCGGCAAGGAACGGCGGCAGTCCGCGCGAGCGCGTCACGTCCAGAATCCGGTCGGTGCGCCGCTCGCTCATCGACGCGACGTCGGCGGCCGCGATGGCCAAGAAGTCGAGGACGTACCCGATCGGCGCGCCGTGGAAGTTGCCGTTGGACTCGACCCGCCCGTCCAGAGTCACGACCGGGTTGTCGACGGCGGCGGCTAGCTCGTGGTCGGCCACCGTCCGGGCGTGCGCAAGCGTGTCGCGGGCTGCCCCGGCCACCTGAGGGGCGCAGCGCATCGAGTAGGCGTCCTGCACGTAGGCGCAGTCCGGACCCGCGTGCGAGGCCATGATCGGCGAGTCGGCCAGAAGTGCCCGCAGGTTCGCCGCCGCGACCGCTTGGCCCGGCTGAGGTCGCAGCGCCTGGAGATCGGCGGCAAAGACGGCCGACGTCCCGAGCATCGCCTCGATGCTCATCGCGGCGCTCACGTCTACCGTCCGCAGCAGCAGGTCGAGGTCGGCACACGCGAGCAGCAGCTGGCCGAGCATCCCGTCGGTGCCGTTGATGAGCGCGAGCCCTTCCTTCTCGGCCAGGACGAGCGGCTCGATGCCGTGATCTGCGAGCGCCTCGCCCGCCGGTCGCTCGGTGCCGGCCGCATCGCGGACCGGACCCTCGCCGAGCAGCGCCAGCGCGACGTGCGCGAGCGGCGCGAGGTCGCCGGAACAGCCGAGCGAGCCGAATTCCCGCACGACCGGCGTGATCCCTGCGTCGAGCAGCGCGGCCAGCGCCGACGCGGTGGTCGTGCGCACCCCGGTCCGGCCCGTCGCCAGGGTCGACAGGCGCAGCAGCATCATCGCCCGGGTGACCTCCCGCTCCACCTCGGGACCGCTGCCCGCCGCGTGCGAGCGGATCAGCGAGCGCTGCAGGATCGCGCGCTGCGCAGGCGGGATGTGCTTGGTCGCGAGCGCGCCGAACCCGGTCGAGATGCCGTAGTGCGCCTCGACGTCCTCAGCCAGCGCTTCCACCGTCTTACGGGACGCCGCGATCGCCTCCAGCGCCTGCGAGGTCAACTCGACACCTGCGCCGTCGCGCGCCACGGCCACGACATCCGCCTCGGTGAGCGGACCGACCCCGACCGTGATGCGTTGCATGCCCGCCACTCTGCTCGACACCGGGCCGGACGCGCCAGCTACGGTCAGCGGATGCGCGCTGTCGTCGTCACCGAGCCCGGCGCCGCCGAGGTGCTGGAGGTAGAGAACGTCCCCGATCCGATACCCGAGCCCGGCGAGGTGCTGGTGCGCGTCGCCGCCACTGCGGTCAACCGCGCCGACCTGATGCAGCGCCAGGGCAACTACCCGCCGCCGCGTGGCGCGTCCCCGTACCTCGGCCTGGAGTGCTCCGGCACCATCGAGGAACTCGGTGACTCGGTGGCCGGCTGGAAGCTCGGTGACCAGGTGTGCGCACTGCTCTCCGGCGGCGGGTACGCCGAGCTGGTCGCGGTGCCGGTCGGCCAGCTGATGCCGGCACCGTCCGGTGTCTCGCTGGTCGACGCGGCCGGGCTGCCCGAAGCGGCCTGCACGGTCTGGTCGATGGTCTTCGGGACGGCCGCCGGACACCTGCAACCGGGCGAGAGCCTGCTGGTGCATGGCGGGTCGAGCGGAATCGGGACGATGGCCATCCAGCTCGCCCATGTGCGCGGGTCGCGGGTCTTCGCCACAGTGGGGACGCCGCGCAAGGCGGCCTTCTGCAGGGACCTCGGCGCGGACGTGGTGATTAACTACCGGGAGGAGGAGTTCGAGCGCCGGGTGCTGGCCGAGACCGGCAAGGCCGGTGTTGACGTGGTCCTCGACAACATGGGTGGCCCGTACCTGCCCCGCAATGTCGCCTCGCTGGCCCTGGGCGGACGGGTGATCGTGCTCGGCATGCAGGGCGGCCGCACCGGTGAGCTCGACCTCGGTGCGCTGCTGGCGAAGCGGGGCACCGTGCACGCGGCGGGTCTGCGAGCGCGTCCGGCGGCGGAGAAGGCGGCGATCGTCGCCGAGACCGCGGCCGCGGTGTGGCCATCGGTGGAGACCGGTGTCGTCAAACCGATCATCGACCGGGTGCTCACCATGGACGACGCGGTCGAGGCGCACCGGCTCGTCGAGTCCAGTGAGCACATCGGCAAGGTGCTGCTGCGGATCTGAGCCAGGTCCCGTGTCACCGGCGCTGCCCGGCTAGGCCAGACTGGACGGGTGAGCGAGCCAATCCAGAGCACCGAGCCTTCGCCCGACGCCGCGTCAACCGAGATGGTGAGCCGCGCCGCGGACGACGCCGAAGCCATCACTGGCATGGTCGAACAGCCCGCCAAGGTGATGCGCATCGGCACCATGATCAAGCAGCTGCTCGAAGAGGTGCGGGCTGCCCCGCTGGACGAGGCGGGCCGCAAGCGGCTGCGCGAGATCCACGAGATGTCGGTGCGCGAACTCGAGGACGGGCTCTCAACGGAGCTGCGCGAGGAGCTCGAGCGACTGTCCCTGCCGTTCGGCGACTCCACCCCGTCCGAGGCGGAGCTGCGCATCGCGCAGGCGCAGCTGGTCGGTTGGTTGGAGGGCTTGTTCCACGGCATCCAGGCCGCGCTGTTCTCCCAGCAGATGGCCGCGCGTCAGCAGCTGGAGGAGATGCGCCGCCGCGCGCTACCCGGTGCCGGCGGCGAGCGGCACGTGGTCATCGGTCCGGGCGGCCAGATGATCGCGCCGCCGGGGGGCCAGTTCGGCATGCCGGCAAGCGGCGACCAGGACCCGAGTGGGACGGGTCAGTACCTGTAGTCGTGGCGAACTTCGTCCGGGACGTCCTGGCGGTCCGCCCGCCTGCCGATCCCGCGCTCGTCACGCTGGACGCCGATGGTCAGCGCCGCGAATGGACCTTCGGCGAGGTGCTGGCCGCGGCGGCTTCGCTGGCAGGGGTGTTCGCCGAACTCGGAGTCCGGCGCGGTTCGGTCGTGCTCACCCTCGTCGGCAACGGCATCGACTACGTGGCGACGATGCTGGCCGGCCTGCGGCTCGGGGCGGCGATGTTGCCCGGCAGCGAGCAGCTGCGCTCGAAGGACGTGGCACTGCGTCTCTCGCGCGCGCGTCCCGATCTCGTGGTGTGCCACGCGCGCAACCGGGCGACGTTGGACGCGGCCGCGCCGTCCTGCCCCGTTGTCGAGGTTCCCGATCCGTCGTTGCTGAGCGGACCTCCCGTGTCCGGCTACGCCGAGCTCGATCCGCTCGACCCGGCCTTCGTCCTGTTCACGTCTGGGACGAGCGGTGCGCCCAAGCTGGTCACACACGGCCAGCGTTGGGTCTGGGGCCAGGACGTGCAGGCGCGCGCCTGGCTGGCAGCCGAGCCCGGCGAGCTGGTCTGGGCGACCGCGGCCCCGGGTTGGTCGAAGTCCACTCGCAACTCGTTCCTGGCGCCGTGGCTGTGCGGCGCGGTCGCGCTGCTGCAGGATCGTCGCTTCGACCCGGCGCAGCGCCTGGACGTGATCCGGTCCGAGGGCGTGCAGGTGCTCTGCATGGCGCCGACCGAGTACCGATTGATCGCCGGGCACGGACCGATCACGGACGTCCCGTCGCTGCGGCGGCTGGTCGCGGCGGGTGAGGCGTTCGGTGGCCCGGCCGTGGAGGCGTGGCGCGCGCAGACCGGCCTGGCGATCGCGGACGGGTACGGCCAGACCGAGACCGGACACCTTGTCGGTGTCCGTCCGGGCGACGACGCCCCGCCCGGATCGATGGGTCGCCCGCTTCCCGGCGTCCGCGCCGAGATCGTCGAGGGTGAGCTGTGCGTCGATCCCGCCACCGTTGCGACGTTCTTCCTCGGCTACGACGGATCGCCGGCGCCGCCCGGACTGTGGCACACCGGTGACCTGGTGCGGCAGGACGAGGCGGGCTGGCTGTACTTCGAATCGCGGGTGGACGACGTGATCGGCAGCGCCGGCTACCGGATCGGCCCGGCCGAGGTGGAGGCAACACTGGTCAGGCATCCAGCCGTGCTGGAGTCCGCGGTGATCGGCGTCCCGGACGGCACCCGCGGCGAGGTGGTCGCGGCCGTCGTCGTGCTGCGGGCCGGGTACGCGCCGTCCGACGAGCTGGCGCGCGAGCTGCAGGAGCATGTCAAGGTCGAGACCGCGCCGTACAAGTACCCGCGGCAGGTGCGCTTCGTGGCCGAGCTGCCCAAGACCAGCAGCGGCAAGGTCCATCGCGCCGCATTGCGCGACTCAGCGCAGCAGTGACTCGATGACAATGGCGACCGCGTCGTCCTCGTGGTTGCCGACCACGTGGTCGGCCGCCGCCTTTGCGGCCGGATGCGCGTTGGCCACCGCATAGGACTTGCCGGCCCACAGCAGCATCGGGACGTCGTTGGGCATGTCGCCGATCGCGATCACCTCGGCGGGAGCGATGTCGTGCCGCGCGGCGAGTTCGGCCAGGCCGGTCGCCTTGGTCACGCCTGCCGCGGCGATCTCGAGCAGCCCGAAGCGCGACGAGTGGGTCACCGAGGCGCGTCCGGCGAGCAGCACGTCGGCCGAGCGCAGGAACGTGTCGACATCGGCGGCGCGGTCCTTCGCAAGCAACTTCACCGCAGGTCGGGACGCGAGCTGCTCGAGGTTGCCGACCACCGGCGGGGCGACCTGCTCACCGCGACGGTCGGTGGGCGGGTTGATCTCCCAGTCGTGCACGTATCCGGGCTCCGCGGCGAAGCCGTCGGTGTACTCGACCGCGAAGTGCACGCCGGGGAAGGCTGCCCGGATCTCGCAAGCGAGCTCGTGCACGGTGGCCGCGTCGAGCGCGTGGACGGATAGCACCTGCTCGGTGTGCAGGTCGTAGAGCACCGCGCCGTTCGCGCCGACCGCGACGCCGAGGTGTCCGGTCTCCTCGACCACGGCGTCCAGCCAGCGCGGCGGACGTCCGGTCACGAACGCGACGACCAGGCCGGCGTCCTCGGCCCCTTGCAGCGCCGAGCGAGTGCGGTCGGAGACCGAGCCGTCGCGGCGCAGCAGCGTCCCGTCGAGATCGGTAGCGACCAGCCGAGGCCTCATGCCGGGCTGAGCAGGTCGCGTCCACCCAGCCAGGGACGCAGCGCCGACGGCACGTACACGGAGCCGTCCGGCTGCTGGTGGTGGTCGAGTAGGCAGGCGATGGTGCGCGCGATAGCGCACAGCGTGCCGTTGAGGGTGGCCACCGGCTCGTTGCCTGCCACGCCGCGAGTGCGGATGTTGAGCCGGCGGGCCTGGAAGGTCGTGCAGTTCGACGTCGATGTCAGCTCGCGATAGGTGCCCTGCGACGGGAACCAGGCCTCGATGTCGAACTTTCGCGCGGCCGACGTGCCGAGGTCGCCGGCCGCGATGTCGACGACTCGGTAGGCAAGTTCCAGCTTGTCGAGGAACTCGCGCTCCCAGGCCAGCAGCCGCCCGTGCTCCTCGGCCGCCTCGTCCGCGCGGACGTAGGAGAACATCTCCACCTTGTCGAACCAGTGCACCCGGATGATGCCCTTGGTGTCCTTGCCGTACGAGCCGGCCTCACGACGAAAGCACGACGAGAAACCCGCGTAGCGAAGTGGCAGCTCCTCGAGAATCTCGTCGGCGTGGTAACCGGCCAGCGCCACTTCGGACGTCCCGACGAGATACAGGTCATCGTCCGCGAGCCGATACACCTCCGCGGCATGCGCTCCGAGAAAGCCGGTCCCCTCCATGACCTCCGGCCGGACGAGAGCCGGAGCGATGACCGGGGTGAAGCCGGTTTCGGCTGCCTGCGCCATCGCCAGGTTGACCAGCGCGAGTTCGAGCTGCGCGCCGATACCGGTCAGGAAGTAGAACCGTGCGCCCGACACCTTGGCGCCGCGCGCGGTGTCGATCGCCTTGAGTGCCGCGCCGAGCTCGGTGTGGTCGCGGGGGTGCTCGACGGACGGGACGGTGCCGACGGTCTCGAGCGTTACGAAGTCGGCCTCGCCACCCGGCGGGACGCCGTCCTCGACCAGGTTCGCGATGGCCAGGTGTGCTGCGCGCAGCGCGTGCTCGGCCACGTTCTCCTCGACCTCGGCGGCCTTGACTGTCTCTGCCAACGCCTTTGCTCTGCTCACCAGGAGTGGGCGCTCGTCCGGTGCGGCGGTGGCGACCGAACGTCCGATGATCTTCTGCTCGGCCCGCAGCTGGCCGCCTCGGGAGACGGCCAGGCGGCGCGCCTCGTCGGCGGCGAGCAGCACGTCGACCAGCGATTCGTCCTCGCCGCGCAGGCGCTGCGACGCCCGCACGCGCTGCGGGTCGTCGCGCACCACCCTGATATCGATCACGGCCGAGCCTCGCTGCGCTCGTTCGGCCCCCAGAGGCCGACGACACTTGTTCGCCTGGGCGCTTCGTTCACGGGCCAAGGCTACTGATGCCGGATTGTCCGAAGGGTCGCCGTCTCATTCATCTGGCGTTCATGTTCGCCCCCTGACCCCGTTCATGTCGATCACCTAACTTCAGGTTGTGGACATCTCATTCGTGGTGATCGTCGTCATCCTCACCGCACTGGTCTTCGACTTCACCAACGGATTCCACGACACTGCCAACGCAATGGCGACGTCCATCGCCACCGGCGCGCTCCGCCCGAAGCTCGCCGTGGCGATCTGCGCAGTGCTGAACCTGGTCGGGGCGTTCATCTCCACCGCGGTCGCCAAGACCATCTCCGGCGGAATCGTCGACGACGCGAGGGTGACCCCTGCGATCATCTTCGGCGGCTTGGTCGGCGCAATCCTGTGGAATCTGATCACCTGGCTGCTGGGCCTGCCGTCCTCGTCCTCGCACGCGCTGTTCGGCGGGTTGATCGGCGCGGTGTGGATCGCGGCCGGATCGGGAGCGGTGAACCTCGACGTGCTGGTCGAGAAGATCCTGGTGCCGGCCGTGGCTTCACCGATCGTCTGTGGCGTGATCGCCCTGGTTGCGACGTACCTCGCGTACACGATCACTAGGCGCGCGCGGCGCGACACAGTCACCCGCGGCTTCAAGTACGGGCAGACCGTGTCGGCGTCTATGGTGTCGCTCGCGCACGGTACCGGCGATGCGCAGAAGACGATGGGCATCATCACCCTCGTCCTGATCACGTCGGGGAGCCTGCATGCCGGATCCGGACCGCCGACCTGGGTGATCCTGGCCGCCGGACTCGCGATCGGCCTGGGCACGTACATGGGCGGCTGGCGGATCATCCGGACGATGGGCAAGGGCATCACCGACATCGAGGCGCCACAGGGCTTCGCCGCTGAGACGTCCTCGACCGCGGTACTGCTCGCGTCCTCGCACCTGGGATTCGCGCTCTCGACCACCCAGGTCGTCTCGGGCGGCATCCTCGGCTCGGGCCTGGGCCGCCGCCTCGCCGAGGTGCGCTGGACGATCGCCGGGCGGATGGCGTTGGCCTGGCTGTTCACGCTGCCAGTCGCTGCCGTGATCGGCGGGTTGTCGGCGAAGCTCGCGTCGTCCGGCAATGCCGGCATCACGAGCGTCGCGATCGTCGCGCTGGCCCTGGCGGCCGGCATCTACGCCTACTCGCGCCGCCAGCCGATCACCGCTGACAACGTCAACGACCTACCGACCCGGACCGCCGTCGAGGACCAGCCGGTTCTCATCGCGGTCGCCTGAGAGGATCGCCATGGCCGCCATCACGATCAACTGGTCCGATCTGGCCAAGGTCGCCGAGGTCAGCCTGGCCTTCGCGGTCGGAATTGTCGCGGTGTTCGCGCTCGGCATCCTCGGCCTATCCCGGCTGGAGACGGTTCGTTCGGCGCAGACCCGCACGGGCGCGCGGGCCGGCGGCCTGCTCGTCGCCGGGTCGTGCTTCGCCCTGTGCGCGGCGGCCACCGCGTACGGCATCTACCTGCTTGTGCCGCAGTTCCACTCGTAGCCCTCACTGCGGGTCGTGGTAGAGGTGGCACGACACCTCGACCGGCGAACCGGCAACCGGCTGCAATTGAGGCTCGACCCGCTCGGTGAAGGCAACCCGCACACCACCCTCCGCTACTACCAGGTTGGTGACGCCCGTCCACAGCGGCTCGTCCGGATGCGCATCGCGCTCGCCGGTGAGCAGTTCCAGCTCGTCCTGCGCAGTCCCCTTCACCGGTTTGAGCAGCGCAGCCTCCGGCGAGCCTGACGACGAGGCGACGTGCGACTCGTCGCCGACCAACGCGCTCTCGCTCGCGTATTGCTCGGCTGGTACCGCGGTCCAACGCTGCTCGAGCACCATCCGGATGTCGCGCGCTTCCCAGCCGCACGGCGCGAACGCGTCGGTGCACCGCGGGTGGAACGAGCAGCCCAACGGGGGACGGGATGCATCGGGGACCTCGCCGCGGGGCAGGTCGCGCGCCATCCCGCGGGACGGATCGGGATCCGGAACGGCGCGTAGCAGCGCCTTGGTGTACGGATGGCGCGGGTTATCGAAAATCTCCGCGGTGGGTCCGATCTCGACGATCTTGCCCAGGTACATGATCGCCACCCGGTCGCAGAAGAACCGCGCCGACGCCAGGTCATGCGTGATGTAGACGTAGGTCAGCCCGAGGTCCCTCTTGAGTTCCTCGAGCAGGCCCAGAATCTTCGCCCGCACCGACATGTCCAGCATCGAGATCGGCTCGTCGGCGACCAGCAACTCCGGCCCGAGCGCGATGGCCCGCGCGATCACTGCTCGCTGCTTCTGGCCGCCGGACAACTCGGACGGGAATTTCGAGGAGAAGCGCCGCGCCGGAGCCAACCCGACCCGCTCCAGCGCCGCGTCGACCGCCAGGTCGCGTTCGCTGAGGCCGGACGAGTCCCGCGTCGTGCCGTAGAGGCCGTGGATGCGCAGCGCGTCCGAGATCGCCTTTCCGACCGTCATGGACGGGTTCAGCGAGGCGTGCGGGTCCTGGAACACCATCTGCAGCTTGCGGCGCAGCGGGCGAAGTTGCCGCTCGCCCAGCGTCGGAAGGTCCTGATCACGGTAGATGATGCTGCCCTTGGACGGGCGGACGAGGCCGAGCAGCGCTCGGCCCAGGGTCGACTTGCCCGAGCCGGACTCCCCGACCAACCCGAGCACCTCGCCCGGCGCCAGATCGATGTTCACGCCGTCGACCGCGCGCACCGTCCCGGACGACGAGCCGAGCAGGCGCGCGACCGCGTTAGTGCGCAGTGCGTAGTGCACCTCCAGATCGCGGATCGAGACCAGCGGTCCGCTGGTTGAGGCCGGTTCAGATGTGCGCAGCTCAGGCTTCGTCGGCAACGGAGACCTCCTCACGACGCAGCGCGCGGCGCGACGCGTCGTCGCTCGGTTGCCGCAACCAGCACTCGGCCTCGCGTCCGGGCGAGCGCACCAGTGGCGGGAAGCGATCCGCGCAGATCTGCATCGCGTGTTCGCAGCGGGGATGGAATCGGCAACCGGCGGGCGGCGCGACGAGATCAGGCGGCGCGCCAGCGATCGAGTGCAGCTCGCGCGTAGACAGCGAGATCGTCGAACGCAGAAGTGCCTGTGTGTAGGGATGCTGCGGGTCCGCGAACACCTCGCGCACCGGGCCCTGCTCGACGATCCGTCCCGCGTACATCACAGCGAGCCGGTCGCAGGCCTCGGCGACGATGCCGAGGTTGTGTGTGATCAGCAGTATCGCCGGATGGTACTGGTCGCGGATGTCAGCCAGGATGCGCAGAATCTGCGCTTCCACCAGGACGTCCAGCGCGGTGGTCGGCTCGTCGGCGATGATGAACTTGGGACGCAGCGCCAGTGCCAGCGCGATCATGATCCGCTGCGTCATGCCGCCGGAGAACTCGTGCGGGTAGTTCTCGTAGCGAGTCGGCGGGATACCCAGGGAACGCAGCGCCTCGAGCGCACGACTGCGCCGCTGCGCCTTGGACAGCGACTTCTCGTGCGTCCGGAGCGCCTCGTGGAAGTGCGCGCTCACCTTCATCAGCGGATCAAGCCGGGTCATGGGTTCCTGAAAGATCAGGCCCATGCCGGCCCCCCGGCGCTTGTCGCTCTGCTTGCGCGGCAGGCTCAGCAGATCCGTCCCGTCGAAGATCACCTGGCCGTCGACGGCGGCACCCCGCGGGGTGAGCCCCATCAACCCGCGTCCGAGGGTGGACTTGCCGCAGCCGGACTCGCCGACCAGGCCGAGCACCTCGCCCGGCCGCAGGCTGAACGTCACCCCGTCCACGGCTCGTACCGGGTTGGCCGGCCCCGCGTACCAGACCCGCAGATCGCGGACGTCGAGCACCGTGTCCGACGACCGCCGCGTCGGCACCTCGATCGGCGTGATCACTCCTGCCCTCGCTTCGGCAGCACGACGTCCTTGATCTTCGCGGTCCGCAGCAGTGGGTTGAGCACGTCATTGAGGCTCTCACCCACCAGCGTCACGCCGACGACCAGCAGCACGATGGCGATACCCGGGAAGGTGCCCGTCCACCAGATGCCGGCCGCAGCGTCCGGTAGTGCCTCTTTCAGGTCGTATCCCCATTCGGCCCCAGAGGACGGCTCGATGCCGAACCCGAGGAAGCCGAGTCCGGCGAGGGTCAGGATCGCATCGCCCGCATTGAGGGTCGCGATCACCGGGACGGTCTGGACGACGTTGCCGAACACGTACCGGGTCATGATCGCGAAAGGCGACGCGCCGAGAGCGCGGGCCGCCTCGACGTAATTCTCCTCCCGCGTCGCGACGGTGGCGTTGCGCACGACGCGGAAGTACTGCGGGACGTAGACGACGGTGATCGCGATCGCTGCGGACAGGATGCCCGAGGTCTTGCTGCTCGATCCGTTCGAGATCGACACTGAGATCACGATCGCGAGCAGCAGCGACGGAAAGGCGAACAGCGCATCGGCGATCAGGACGAGGAT
>JALZAI010000025.1 GCA_030948475.1 Actinomycetota bacterium | reverse complement strand
CGGTCGAGCGATGCCCGTCGCTGCGGATGATCGTGGTCGCGGGCCCGCGGATCGATCCGCGCTCGTTGCCGTCCGTACCGGGGATCGAGGTGTACGGCTTGCTTGCCGATCTGCACCAGCGCATGGCGGCGGCCGACGTCGCCCTCGTCCAGGGAGGCCTGAGTACGGCGATGGAGCTCACGGCTGCCGGCCGACCATTTGTGTATGTGCCGCTCTCGCCGGGACGACGCCGCGCTACCTGCCGGTCGAGACCGACGGGGCCGCCCGCGCAGCCGCCCTGCTCGCCGAACTCCTCTAGCCCGAATAGTGGTTCGGGGCGGCCAGCGCGGCTGCGCGCAGGACCGTCGCGTCCGACCAGCGCGGGCCCATGACCTGCAGGCCGACCGGTAGCCCGTCCCGTCCGCCCGTGATCGGGACGGTCGCCGCGGGCAGTCCGGCAAGGTTGGCCGGCAGCGCGAGCGCGCACCACGCGTCGAAGGACTCGGGTACCGGCCTGCCGTCGATGCTCGCGGGCGCGAGGCGGCCCAGCTCGAACGCGGTCACCGGCATCGTCGGCGTGAGCAGCACGTCCACGTCGTCGAAGAACTCGGCCCACATCGTCGCGTACCGCTCGCGCGCGTGCTGCGCGTCGAGGTAGTCCTGCGCGCTGAAGTCCCTACCAGCCAACGTGATCGCGGCGGCATCGGCTCCGACCAGGTCGGGATCCGCCTCGACCAGCGGGCCCTCGGACGCATACCCCTCGGGCAGCGCGATCGGATCCCAGAGTGGGCTCGGGTCGACCGGTTCCGGGTGCCGCACGACGAGGGCAGCGCCGGCGTCGCTGATCCGGTCGAGCGCCGCACCGAACGCCGAGCGCACGTCCGGATCGAGCTCGGCGAACCCGAGATCGGCCGACGCGGCGACGCTCAGGCCGTCCCAACTCGGCGCAGTCACTGCCGCGAGGTAGTCGGCCGGCGGCGCCGGAGCGCTGAGGTAGTCGAGCCGCGACGAACCGGCCAGCACCGAGAGGGCGAGCGCGAGGTCTCGGACCGATGCCGCTATCGGGCCGGTCACCGACAGCGTCGGCCAGCCGCGAAACCCCGGCAACTTCGGCACCAGTCCGAACGAGGGCTTGAGCCCGCACACCCCGCAGAACGCAGACGGGATACGGATCGATCCGCCGCCGTCCGTCCCCATCGCCAGCGGCACCATGCCGGCAGCGACCGATGCCGCCGCTCCCCCGCTGGACCCGCCCGCGGTCCGCGAGTGCTCGCGCGGATTGCGCGTCGTCCCCCACAGCTCGTTCTCGGTGACGCCGCGATAGCAGAACTCGGGGTTGTTGGTCTTGCCGACGACGATCGCCCCGGCGTCGACGAGCCGCGTGACGCAGGCGCACGACACGTCCGGGACGAAGTCGGCCAGCGACCGCGAACCGTTCGTGGCGGGCAGCCCGGCGACCCAGACGTGGTCCTTCACCGAGATCGGAACGCCGGCCAGCGGGCCGCGACGCTCGCCCCGGTCGACCTCGACGGCCTGTGCCAGCGCGACATCGCGGGTGACGACGGTGAACGCGTTGATCTCGGCATTGGACGCGTCGATGCGCTCCAACACAGCAGACAAAGCCTGACGTGCCGTCATCTTCCCGTCGCGGATCGCCGCCGCTGTCGACCAGGTATCGGTCATGGCTTCTCGTGCCGGGCGGCTGCCTCCTCGACCTCGGCCTGCTCCGAGTCCGCCACCCGGATCTCGGCCTCGAGGTCGATCGATCGCGAAAGCACCCAGTAGAGGATCGCGCTGACCGGCAGACCGATGAACAGCGAGATGTCGGCGTCGTTCAGCGACTTGGCCACGAAGCCTGTGAACAGCGTGCCTACCGAGAAGAACGGGATCATCGCGGCGAAGCCGATGAGGTAGGCCGCGAGACCGCGCCAGCCCCACCGCCCATACATGCCATCCGGCTTGAAGATCTCGGCGATCGCGTAGTGGCCGCGCCGCACGACGTAGTAATCGACGAGATTTACGGCCGTCCACGGGATGAATAGGTAAAGCACCAGCAGCAGGAAGTTCTCGAAGTTCGACAGGAAGTCTTTCGTGGACGCGAGCGCACCGATGAGCGAAAGTACGGCGGTGAAGCCGATCGTCAGAAGGCGCACATTCAGCGTGGGGCGGACCTTCTTGAAGGAGTCGATCGCGCTGATCAGGGTGAGCGAACCGCCGTACATGTTCAGGGCGGTCACCGAGATCAGTCCGAGTGCCGAGAAGATCAACACGATGGCGCCGAATCCGGTGAACACCTTGTCGCCCGCCTCGTTGATCTCGGCGATTCCGGTGCCGCTGAACTTGGCGCCCGCCCAGCCAGCGAGCAGCGCACCCAGCATCATCAGCCATGCACCGCCGAGAGCAGAGCCACCGTACGTCCAGTAGAAGGTCTTGCGCACCGTGACATCAGGAGGCAAATAGCGGGAGTAGTCGGAGACGTAGATCGCCCAACTGATCTGGTAACCCGCGACGACGCCGAACTGCGCGAGGAACGGCGTCCACTTGAAGCCGCCGAGGTCGAAGGAGCCGACCGGGTAGTTGAGCACGAAGACGACGACGATCGTAAAGATGCCGAACACGAGCAGGAAGGTGTAGGTCAGGAACTGTTCGGCCCTGTGGATCAGGTCGTAGCCGAAGAGGGCGATGACGAACGCGACGACGGTCGCGACGACCACCCACAGCTTGACCGCTCCGTGCGCGGTCGTGTTCATCGCCTCGCCGGCCAAAATCGTGTTGAACACGTTGAAGCCCGCGTACTGGACGTAGGCAAACAGCCACACGAGCAATGCGCCGATGTAACCGAACTGCGGACGCGACTGGATCATCTGCGGCAGTCCGAGTTGCGGTCCCTGCGCGGAGTGGAACGCCATGAACAGCGTCCCGAGCAAGGTGCCGAGGACGATCGAGATGAGCGACCAGATCAGGTTGCCGCCCGCCTCGATGCTGATCAGCCCGACAGCCAGGGTTGCGATCTGCGCGTTGGACATGAACCACAGCGGGCCGAGATGCCAGAGCTTGCCGTGTCGTTCGTTGAGCGGGACGTAGTCGATGGAGCGGACTTCGACTCCGCTCGTGCGTGGCTGGCCCTTGGTCGTCGTCATGCGCTCACTGTGGACCCTTTCGCGCCGGATTTGAATGATGGACGCGCGGACGGTTTTTCGGGGCGTAGGCTGAGCCTTGTCTCAGGTTCTTGTCGAGCATCGATCGTCACGAAGCGGTGCCGGACCGGGAGCACGTCTCGTCCGCCGCCTCGTCCGGTGGAGTCAGGTCTGTTCATGACCCCCACGAAAGTCCTTCCGATCTGCGACGTCTGCTCGCATCCGATCGAACTCCACGATCACATAGCGGAGCGCTACTGCAACGCCACCCGCACCAATGCCGCGACCCGCGGCTGCGTGTGCGCCGTCGCCAAGGTGCCCGTCGGGGCTTGAGCTGGATCCGCTTGGGCATAGCGAATGCGGCCGCCGCGTTTGGAGCGGGAAAGGTCCCGGCGGAGAGGAGTGCCGTGCCCCGTGCTGTCCAGTTCGATCACTACGGCGGCGTCGACGTGCTGCATGTGGTCGATGTCGAACGCCCTCCGCCTCCGCTGAGCCGCCACCCATCGGGAGGCGCGGTTATCCGGCGTCCTCGACGAGGAACGCCTCGATCGTCGCGGCGAGTTCGCGGGGGCGAGTGATCAGGCCCAGGTGGCCGTCGGGATAGATCTCGAGTCGGCCGCGCGGCAGCAGCCGGGCCATGATCCGGGCATTGGCCAGTGGCACGATCGGGTCGTCGTCGCCGGCCAGGATCAGCGTCGGCTGCCGGATGAGCGGCAGGAACGGCAGGCTCGTCCAGCCAGCCGAGCCAAGCAGCTGGTACACGTAGCCGCGGGTGCTCGGGGAATGGGCGCCCTGGGCGGCGGCCTGAAGCGGCGACTCGTTGCGGGCCGAGCGCAGGCTGCCGCCGTAGATCTGGCCGGCGACCCGGCGTGCGTAGCCCGGATCCTGGTGCCGGCGCGGGGTGAGCATGTGCCTGAGCACGTCGGGGCGGGCCGGCACCATCAGCGAGCCGGTGGCGGTGGCGACCAGCACCAGGCGCCGGCAGCGGCGCGGGTTCTGGAACGCGAACTGCTGCGCCAGACCGCCGCCCCAGGAGAGACCGAGGATGTCGACGCGGCCGTAGCCCAGCTCGTCCAGGGCCGAGCCGAGCAGCCGCGCAACGGCCTGGTACGGATACGGCACCCGCGGGGTCGGCGAGCGACCAACGCCGGGCGCGTCGAAGCGCAACACCTCGATCGCGGGATCGAGCGCGTCAACGAACGGATCGAGCACCTCGAGCGGCACGCCGATACCGTTGGCCACCACGAGTGGCGCACGATTGCCGGTACCGGGCCGCACCCGCACCTGCAGTGCACGACGGCCGAGCATGAGCAGCTGCTCGCGCTCGCTCACGTCCGAGCCTCGCTGCGCTCGATCGGCCGCCACAGGCCGATGACATTGGTTCGCTCGCAAGCTTCGCTCACTGGTCGCCCGGAGGCTTGACCTCGCGGCGCAGGATCTTGCCGGTCGGCCCCTTCGGCAGCTGGTCGACGATCCAGATCTTGCGCGGGTATTTGTAGGCGGCGACCCGCTCCTTGACGTGCTCGCGCAGCTCGTCGACCTCGACGCTCTTGCCGGGCTTGAGTGCGACGGCGGCGCCGACCTCCTCCCCGAGCTCGTCGTGCTCCATGCCTACGACGGCCGCCTCGGCGACGGCCGGGTGTTCGTAGAGCGCCTCCTCGACCTCGCGCGGGTAGACGTTGTAGCCGCCCCGGATGATCAGCTCCTTCTTGCGGTCGACAATCGTGTAGTAGCCGTCCTCGTCGCGGGTAGCGAGGTCGCCGCTTCGGAACCAGCCGTCCGGGATGGCCTCGGCCGTGGCCTCCTCGCGCTGCCAGTAGCCCTTCATGACGCCCTCGCCGCGGATGGCGATCTCGCCGACCTCCCCGTCGGCGACCTCGTCGCCGCCGTCGTCGACGAGGCGCAGCTCCATGCCACGAACCGGAATGCCGATGGTTCCCGGCCTCCGCTCGCTGTCCGGGTGATTGAAGGACGCGACCGGCGCGGTCTCGGACAGCCCGTAGCCCTCCAGGATCATGCAGTCGAACTCCGCCTCGAACGACTTCATCACTTCGACCGGCATCGCCGACCCGCCGGAGATGCAGACCCGCAGCGTGGACAGGTCCGCCTTGTCGCGCGCCTCGTGGTGCAGCATCGCGGCGTACATCGTCGGCACGCCCTCGAAAACGGTCACCTTGTCGCGTCCGATGACCTCGAGCGCCTTGCCGCCGTCGAAGCGCGGGATGAGCGTCAGGCACGACCCGGCGAGCACTGAGGCGTTGAGCCCGCAGGTGAGTCCGAAGACGTGGAACAGCGGCAGGCAGCCCATGATCACGTCGTCCGGGCCGATCTCGATGAGCGTCTCTGCGGTGGTCCGGGTGTTGGTGATGAGATTGCGATGGGTCAGCTCGGCGCCCTTGGGCTGCCCGGTCGTCCCGGAGGTGTAGAGCACGACGGCGGTGTCCTCGTCATCGCGTTCCACGAACTCGCTCGGCTCATCGGGCAACTCGACCGGTCCCAGCGCGCCGACGATGATCGCCTCGATGCCCTCGGACTCGGCAGCCTCGTTGGCCGCGTCGGCCATTTGCTCGCCGGCGACGACCAGCTTGGCGCCCGAGTCGGAGACGTAGAAGCGCACCTCGCGTCCCTTGAGCAGCGGGTTCATCGGCACGACGATGGCACCGGCGATGAGCGCTGCGAAGAAGGCCACCGGATATGCGGGCACGTTCGGCAATTGCAAGCCGACCCGATCACCCGGCTGGACGCCCTTCGAGCGAAGCAGGGTGGCCATCCGCCGCGCCCCATCGAGCAACTCGGAGTAGGTCAGCACCGAATCGTCCAGACGCAGCGCTGGCCGATCAGCATGCCGATCAGCGGAGTCGAGAAGATGCTGGGCCAGGTTGGTCATGAAAACGCTCCGATTCCGGTGATGTCGCGACCGACGATCAGGGTCTGAATCGTTTCGGTGCCCTCGAACGTGTGGACGGACTCGATGTCGGTCATGTGCCGGATGACGTGATGGTCGAGCAGGATCCCGTTGCCCCCCAAGAGATCGCGCGCCTCGGCAAGCACGGTACGGGCCTTGGACGTGTTGTGCAGCTTGGCGAGCCCGGCCAGGGTGGGCGTCAGCTTGCCGTGCTCGGCGAGTCGGGCGATCTGCGCGCAGTACAGCTGCATCGCGGTGACGTCGGCGAGCATGTGCACCAGGCGCTGCTGGACGATCTGGAAGCTGCTCAGTGACCTGCCGAACTGCATGCGAGCCTTCGCGTAGGTCAGCGCGGCATCGTAACCGGCAACGGCATGCCCGAGGGCCATCCAGGCGCAGTCACTTCGGGTGGAAGCGAGCACGTCGGCGCAATCGGCGAAGCTATTCGCGCCGGGCAGTCGTTGCGCGTCCGGCACCCGAACGCCGTCGAGCGTGATCTCGGCCTGCCACACGGCTCGAAGCGAGCCCTTGCCGGTGATCACTCGCGCGTCGAAGCCGGCGGCTCCCTTCTCCACCAGGAAGCCCTTGACCGCGCCGTCCTCGGTGTCGCGCGCCCACACCACGGTGACGTCGGCGATGCTGGCGTTGCCGATCCACTTCTTCGCCCCGTGGAGCACCCACGAGTGGCCGTCGCGCCGGGCCGAGGTTTCCAGCGCGATCGAGTCCGAGCCGTGTTCGGGCTCGGTGAGGGCGAACGCGCCGATCTTCTCACAGGTGGCCATCCTGGGCAGCCAACGCTGCTTGTGCTCCTCCGAGCCAAGTCGGTAGATCGCGGTCATGGCCAAACCGGCCTGCACACCCAGGAAAGTGGCCAGGCTGCCGTCGCCGCGGGAGAGCTCCATCTGGACCAGCCCGGCCGATACCGGATCCAGATCGGGGCAACCGTAGCCGTCGATCCGCGCGCCGACGACGCCGAGCTGGGCCAGCTTCTCGATCAGTGGCCAGGGGAATTCGGCCCGCTCCCAATAGTCGTTGATCACGGGGAGGACGTCGCCGTCGACGAAGGCGCGGACCCGATCGAGCACGTCCTGCTGCCCGGGCGTGAACGGTTCGCGCAGCGAGAAGTAGTCGGTGCCGAGTGCCTCGCCGATGTCGTTCATGTCGCTCTCCTCGCTCATCCGGTCAGCGTTCGTAGACGTAGCTGCCCGGCGCGTCCGCGAGCACCTGGTAGCCCTGGCCACCGGGTGCTGTCGGTGCGTCGCGGCTTGCGCCGCTGTGCGCGGTGAGCCACGCGGCGTAGTCGTCCCACCAGCTCCCGGATTGCTTCTCGGCGTTGCGCAGCCACTCCTCGGCGTCGTCGGGGTTGTCCTCGCTGACGTGGAAGGACGCGTTCTCGTTGCCCGGTGGATTGACGATGGCGGCGATGTGCCCGCTCGTCGAGAGGACGAACCGGCACTTGCCGCCGAGCAGTTGCGTGGTCTGGTAGCAGTTCTGCCACGGACAGAGATGGTCGGCCACTCCGGCGACGACATAGGTATCGACGTGTGCCGCCGACAGGTCGACCGGCGAACCGCACAGCATGGCCGAGCCCGGTTCGGTGAGCTTGTTGTCCTGCGCCAGGTCCACGAAGTCACGATGCAGGCGGGCGGGCATCCGGGTGGAGTCGGCGTTCCACGCCAGGATGTCGAAGGCCGGCGGGGACTTGCCCAGCAGGTAGTTGTTCACCCAGTAGTTCCAGACCAGGTCACGCGGGCGCAGCCAGGCGAAGACCTCGCTCAGCGCCGCGCCGTCCAGGTAGCCCTTGCGGGCCGACCGGGCGGTCGCTGCGGCCATCACCCGCCGGTCGGTCAGCGCGCCCGGCGTCCCCGCTTGTTTCTGATCCAGCACAGTGACCAGCAGCGAGAGCGCCCCGATGCGCTCCTGCTGCCCGGTCGCGGCGAGGTGCGCGAGCAGCATCGAGGTGAGCAGGCCGGCCGAGCACAATGCGAGCAGCACGGTGCGCTTCGATCCGGTGATGTTCTCGACGGCCTCGAGTGCGTTGAGCACGGCAGCGGCGTAGGCGTCCAGACCCCAATCGGCGCCGTCTTCGTCGGGATTGCGCCAGGAGATCATGAAGACCTGTTGCCCTGAGCAGACCAGGTGCTCGACCAGGCTGCGCCCAGGTGCGAGGTCGACCACGTAGAACTTGTTGATCGTCGGCGGGACGATCAGCAGCGGGGTCTCGCGGACCTTGGCGGTAGCTGGGGTGTATTCGATGAGTTCGATCAGCGGGTTGCGGAACACGACGTGCCCCGGCGTGATCGCGAGATCCCGGCCGACGACGAAGGCATCCGGCTCGATCATCCGCGGCACCCGGGGCGCGGTCGCGAGGTCGCGCACCATGGCCCCCGCGCCGCGGGTCAAGCTCGTCCCACCGGTGTCGATCGCGGTCTTCCAGGCCGCCGGGTTGAGCGCCGGGGAGTTGCTGGGCGCGAGCGCTTCGACGAGGTTGTCGACAAGGAAGCGCATCCGGCGATCGGTGCGCCAATCGAGGTCGAGCTCGCTCACCAGACCCTGGGCCGCCGCTCCAGTGGCGAGGTAGGCCTGGACGACCCGGCGCAGCGCCGGATTGCCCGTCCAGGCGGGGTCCGCGAAGCGCTTGTCCTTCTTGTCCGGGGTGATCTCCGAACGCCCCACGGCAATCCGCACGAGCTCGATGGCGGTGCTGCGCGCGATCCGGGCGGCGGGCCGTGGGGCGCGCGCCACTGCGGCGGCAAAACGCAGGCCTGCCCTGCCGGGCAGCCAGCGACCGATCGTGGTCGTGGCATCTGTCAGCAGCGTGTCCATCGGCGCGGCCGCCCCGACCGCGTCCGCGCCGTCCGGCTCGGTGTTGCCCTGGTCGGTGCCTGTCACGTCCGCCCTCCGTCAGGTTCGCCGCTTCGCCGCGACGCTGAGGCCGGCCTGCGACCGAGCTCAGGTCATGCTAGCCGCGCGGTCACGTGCTCCCTGTGCGGTCCCGGGAAACCTGCCCCACCCCCTGGGCCGCCGCCCGACGTGGCCGCGGAAAGCTCGTGCTTCGGCGAGCAAGACGTTCATATATCGTCGAATTTGCTTGCGGTCCGGCTCAACATTCGGCGAGCAGCTGGGCACGCGTGAAGACGGCGTCCAGCATGGGCTCGGTGAGCCGTCCGGTGAAGGTGTTCTGCTGGCTGACGTGGTAGCAGCCGAGCGCCGTCCGCCCCTCGATGTCCACCTCGACACCGTGACCGAACGACGGCACCCGGCGCGGCACGTCCGCGCCCATTGCCCGCAACGCCGGCCACAGCGCGGCCCAGCCGAAGCCGCCGAGCACGACGACCGACCGAAGCCGCGGCCATAGCAACTCAAGTTCGCGCACCAGCCACGGGCGGCAAGTGTCGCGCTCCGCGGGCGTCGGCTTGTTCTCCGGCGGAGCGCAGCGCACCGCAGCCGTGACGTAGACGCCGCGCAGGGTGAGCCCGTCGTGCGCCGACACGGACGTCGGCTGGCTCGCCAGCCCAGCACGGAAAAGCGCGGCGTAGAGCCAGTCGCCGCTGCGGTCGCCGGTGAAGATCCGTCCGGTCCGGTTGCCGCCGTGGGCTGCCGGCGCCAGGCCGACCACGAGCAGCCGCGCGTTCGGATCGCCGAAACCGGGCACCGGACGCCCCCAGTAGGTCTGTGTGGCGAAGGCTGCCCGCTTCTCACTAGCGACCCGCTCGCGCCACTCCACCAAACGCGGGCAGGCCCGGCAGCCGACGACGCCGCCGGCGACCTCGGCCAGCGACGCGCACTCCGCCGCCGCATGCATGACTTCAGCGTGCCAGGTGGCCGTGGCTATGCTGACCAACGCTGTTCTGTGCTGTCCAGTACCCGCAACACGGATGGAGTGACGATGGCCGACTCGGGCGGGAAGTTCGTCATGAAGATCCTGACGCTCGCACTTCGCATCCCGGTCGCGCTCGCAATCCGAAAGGTGATCGCGCGAATCTGGGCGGCGTTGCGCCCGGAGACCGAGCAGCGCGATCCGAAGGACGCCGGGGTTCGCTGGGGCGATGCGCTCGGCTGGTCGGCGCTGTCCGCAGTCGGCGTCGCGGCCGCGCAGCTGCTTACCCGCAAGAGCGCCGAGGAAACCTTCCGCCTGATCAGCGGCAACGAACCGCCCCCATCGCCGCCGTCGCGTGCGCAGAAGAAGGCGGCGAAGAAGCAGGCCAAGCAGGAGCAGAAAGAACTCGCTAAGGCCTGACCGTGTGATGATCAAGCACAGGGTGGCGCCATCGCGTCCACCAGCGCTTGATCATCTCAGCAGGCTGAGTGCGATGCCGTCGAGGATGTCGTGCTCGCTCGCGACAACCCGCGGTGCGCCGGTGACCTCGACGATGGTGCGCAGCACCACGGCGCCAGCACCGATCACGTCCACCCGACCGGGATGCAGCACCGGAATGGTGGCCCGCTGGGCATGGCCCATCCCGAGCAGGCCCGCGGTGATCTCGGCCAGCTGCTCGGCAGTCATGACGCTGCCGTGAATCGCCGCCGGGTCGTAGCGCGGCAGTTCCAACGCGATCGCGGCCAGCGTGGTGACGGTTCCGGCGACGCCGACGAGCGTGGCCCCGGTGTGCAGCGGGACGTCCGCAGCGGCTGCGGAC
>JALZAI010000154.1 GCA_030948475.1 Actinomycetota bacterium | reverse complement strand
GGGGTGCTGGCTCTGGGCAGCGTGTTGTCGGCTGCGTTCCCGCTGGGGCCGCTGTTGGGCCACAGCAAGCAAGTCGGCGGCGACACAGCCGATACCGTGCTCCACACCGTCTGGGTCTCGGCACGCTGGCCGGTCAGCGTCCTGATGATCTTCCTGTTCGCGACACTGTTGTTGGCCCAGGAGAGCCCGCACCGACGACCGCGCTGGCGGGCGAGTGCTCCCGGCGCAGTCCTGACTGTGCTCGGGTGGAGCGCCGCCACCGGGCTGCTCCCGATCTACGTCGCCATAGCCGCCCACTTCAGCCCCACCCTGGGCTCCCTGGGTGGCGGACTGATCGTGTTGGTCTGGCTGTATCTGATGACCCTGAGCCTGTTCCTCGGCGCTGAACTCAACGCCACCCGCCCGCCCCGGCCAACACGCGGCGACAACTCCACCCGGCCGCGGCCCTGAGCTGTGAGACGTTAAGGCCCGGGCTGGGCGGGAAAGCCCGCAGCTAGGAGTCGGGGTGCACGACAGCGGCGTAGGAGCCGATCGCGATCAAGCGCTCGCCGGAGATAGGGCCGGAGGTCAGGGTCAGCGCGACAAGCCGCCCAGTGTCCGGGTCGAAGTCGACGTCGGCCACCGGTCCGAGGTCTTCCCCGGCCGTATTCACGACTCGTTCGCCGATCAGGCGATGATCTTTGCCGGACAGCACGGCGACGGCGTCATTGGCGTCGTTGATCACCTCAGCGCCCGGGACGGTGACGCGTCGGCACCGAAGGTCGTGATCCGCGTCCACAGCAGGGTGTCGCCCTGATCGGTCTTCTTCAACGTCAGCGCCACCAGGCCGTGCGAGTGCGGATCGATCACGAAGTCCGCGATCTGTCCCACGGTCTCGGCGGTGCTGGTGCTCACGACCTTGCGGCCGGACGCCTCGGAAAACAGCATCAGCCTGGTCCTTCCAGCTGCTGGCGGAAGGCCTGCACCGCCGCGCCGAACCCGGCAAGATCGTGCGCCACGAAATCGGTCGCACTCGCCGGCACCATCAGATGATCGCCGGAGACGGCGAGAGTGTCCGGAAGCGGGATGAACACTTGGTGCCCTTCGTGCCTAGAGCCTCCGAGGACTCCACCTCGTACCCGACCACGTCGCACTGCCCGCCGCCACCATCGGACCAAACCCCCTCGACGGCGGCGCGCGACATCACTGACCAGCCTTGTCGCGGAGCGAGAGTGAGTAGAGCCACACGCTCCTTCCGCTGCGGGTCGGGACTCGGCCGCTACATGGCTTCCTTGATGCCGCGTCGGATGAGCCAGACGTTGGCGGGCCAGGCGGTCGCGAAGCCGATGATCATGCCGATCTGCATCAGGAACCAGTAGACGGGCGTGTCTGGATGTAGGTGGTGGGGTGCGGGATAGAAGACGAACGCCATCAGCGCCATCCAGCCGAACAGGCCGACCTCGAATGCGGTCAGGGAGAGCACGTCGGCCTTGGCGGCGGCTTTGAGGCCGTCACGCAGCCCGAGTCCGCGCATCGGGGCGATCGCGAAGTACTGGAACACGATGCCCAGCGCGACGGCAAGGACGTAGTCGCCGACGTACTCGAACGGCAACGCGGTTCCGGCGACGGTGAGCCCGAGTCCGAAGACCGCGAATTCGGCGGCGATGTCACCGAGGGTGCAGCCTGCGCCGCAATGGCTGACCCCGACCGCGACGGTGGCCCAGCCGGGCTTGTCCGGCGGTGTTTCGCGGTGGTGTTCGGTGAGCCACTTGTCGCTGGTTGGTTGTCCGAAGCGGCGGTAGGCCCAGACTCCCACGGGCCCCGAAGTACAGCGCGGTGACCGGCCAGACGGCTTCCATGATCGGCATCTTGAGCCGGTAGCCGCGGCCGTAGATGTCGTAGAGGATCGTCCCGGTGCTGGCGAACGCGGCGGCGAGAGCGATCCAGGCCAGGACGGTGAACCAGGTCGACGGCATCAGCCGTCGCCGCGCACGTCGTCGCTGCCTCTGGTATCGACATCGTCGTTGACGGTGCGGCGGGTGAGGGCAATGAGTTGGCGTAAGCAGTGGTCGCGCAGCGGGGCGGGGAAGTCGGCGGCGAGGCGGTTGTAGACGACGCGACCCTGCTTACGGGTGACCAGCAGCCCGGCGGTGCGCAGCAGTCGCAAGGCGTAGGAGACGGAGTCCTCGGAGACGCCGAGGGCGAGGGCGAGGTCGCCGACGCAGAGTTCCTCGGCGACGTCGAGGGCGTAGATGAGCCGTAGCCGCACCGGGTCGGCCATCAGTGACAGCAGGCCGGTCAGCCGGGCGGCGTCGTCCGCGGACGGCAGCCGGGAGCGGGCGTGCGCGACCCGCTGCGGGTCGATCGGGTGCTCGTGATCGGTGACGCTCATCGGCGCCCACCGCCAGCGGACTCGGTCGCACGGCGTGGGTAGGCGTCCGGCCCGGCGATGAAGGCATCCCGGCAGCCCGGCCCGCAAAAGTAGACCGTCGCGCCCTCGTGCTCAAGCGTGTGCTGGGCGGTGGCTCGGTCGACGGTCATGCCGCACACGGGATCGCCCTCGCTGCTTTGGGCAGCGTGATCGTGGCTGTCGTGATTGGCATGGTCGTGAGCGGACGCGGTGTGGGGGTCGGCGTCGAAGCGGTGCGCACAGTGGTCTGAGCAGAAATAGGTCCTCTGATCCTCGACGGTGCGTTGTGCGGGCGCGTGTTCGATCTCGACCTGCATGCCGCAGACCGGGTCCTTGGCGAACCGTCCACCGCTGGTGTCGCGGTGACGGTAGAGCCAGTAGATGCCCGCGAACCCGGCTAGGGCGAGGATGTTGAGCACGGTGGTGTAGTTCCACTCGAACGCGGTCTGCACGATCATGCGCGGCCGGACCGGGGCCGGGATCCGGGCGGCCTTGAACAGGTACTCCACCGCCAGGCCGGCGATGCTCATGGTGGCCCAGAAGATGCCGAGGAGCCGCAGGGTGATCGCGGTGCCGTAATACTTGCGATAGATCGCCAGCAGCGGCAGCGTGATCAGGTCGGCGAACACGAAGGACACGACGCCGCCAAAGCTGATGCCGCCCTGCCACAACGCGGCGGCGAGGGGGACGTTGCCGACCGAACAGACGAAGCTGATGATCGCCAGGAACGGGCCCAGCA
>JALZAI010000255.1 GCA_030948475.1 Actinomycetota bacterium | reverse complement strand
AGTGGCGGCGGGTCGAGTGGTGGCGGGTCGACCGCACCCACGCCGACGGGCGGTGGCTGGAGTGCGGCCAAGGGCCAAGACGCAGTCAACCGCGCCGAGCACTACCTGGGCTGGATGTACGCCTGGGCCGGCGGCAACGCCGGCGGCCCGACCTACGGTGTCTGTACCGGTGGCGGTGCGGAGAACGACTGTCACGTGTTGGGCTTCGACTGCTCGGGGCTCACCCTCTACGCCTGGGCGCCCTACCTCAGCCTGCCGCACTTCTCGGTGACGCAGTACTACGCGGCCGGCTCCTATCACCCCGACGTCGGCAGCCTGATGCCGGGGGACCTGGTGTTCTGGAGCTCGGACGGCAGCCTTGGCGCGGTGCACCACGTGGCGATGTACGTCGGTGGCGGCAATGTGATCCAGGCACCGCAGAGCGGCGACGTCATCCAGATCACCCCGCTGGGCAGTGTGTCCTACGGCTATTACGGCGCGACACGCCCGCTGACCTAGCTCCGGACCGGTAGCCTGGAGCGAGTGACCACAACACCGCATGACGCTGCCCCGCCGGAGGCCGTGCTGCGTGATTCGTTCGGGCGGGTGGCCACCGACGTACGGCTCTCGCTGACCGACCGCTGCTCGTTGCGCTGCACGTACTGCATGCCGGCCGAGGGCCTGGACTGGCTCAGCCGCGTGGACCGGCTTTCCGACGACGAGATGGTGCATCTCGCATCGGTATTCGTCGGCCTCGGTGTGCGCAGCTTCCGACTCACCGGCGGCGAACCGCTCGTGCACAGGAGCGTCGTGGACGTGGTCACCCGGCTGGCCGCGCTGCAACCGCGTCCCGAGCTGTCGCTGACCACCAACGGCATCACCCTGGATCGCAAGGCCGCCGACCTGGTGGCAGCCGGACTGGACCGGATCAACATCTCCGTCGACACACTGGACCGCGAGCGGTTCGCGGCCCTGACCCGCCGTGACCGACTGCCCGACGTGCTGGCCGGCATCGCCGCCGCAGACGTCGCCGGCCTGCAGCCGCTGAAGATCAACTCTGTTCTGGTCCGCGATGGCAATCTCGACGAGGCAGGCGAGTTGCTCGAGTGGGCGCTGCGCTGCGGCTACCAACTTCGGTTCATCGAGCACATGCCGCTGGACGCCGACCACACCTGGTCGCGCTCGGAGATGGTCACCGCAGCGGAGATTCTCGAACTGCTGCGCCGCGACTTCGTCCTCGAACCCAGGGGACACCGCGGCAACGCGCCGGCCGAGGAGTTCGACGTCCTGGACGGTCCGGGACGCGCATCCTGGGCCAACATCCCGGGACGGCTGGGCGTGATCGCGTCGGTCACCCGGCCGTTCTGCCGCGACTGCGACCGGTTGCGCCTCACCGCCGACGGCCAGCTGCGTACCTGCCTGTTCGCGCAGCGCGAGACGGACCTGCGCGGGCCGCTGCGCGCGGGCGCGTCCGACGCCGAGCTGGGCGGGATCATCAGGACCGCGGTGGCCGGCAAGCAGGCCGGGCACGGCATCGACAACGTCGACTTCGTCCAGCCCGAGCGCACGATGTCCGCCATTGGCGGCTAACCCGGCGCTGCCGGTGACTGCGGACGATGTCCGGGACGCGGCTGCGCGGCTGACGGGCGTGGTTCATCGAACGCCGGTTGTCCGATCGCGGACGCTGGACCGGCTGATCGGTGTCGAAGCCTTCCTCAAGTGCGAGAACATGCAGCGAGCCGGCGCATTCAAGATCCGGGGCGCCTACAACACCGCATCGCGCCTGTCGCGGGAGCGGTTGGCGAACGGGCTGGTCGCGTACTCGTCCGGCAACCACGCGCAGGCGGTCGCTCTTGCTGCGCGGGATCTCGGGACGACTGCAGTCATCGTGCTTCCGGAGGACGCGGCGCCGTCGAAGGCCGAAGCGGTAACGGGATACGGCGGCGAGGTCGTCACCTACGATCGGTTCACCGGTGACCGAGTCGCCATTGCCGAGCAACTGGCACAGCAGCGGGGCCTGGCGCTGATCCCGCCGTACGAGCATCCGCAGATCATTGCCGGGCAGGGTACGGCCGCCCTCGAGCTGCTCGAAGACGTCGACGACCTGGACATGCTGATCGTCCCGGTCGGCGGCGGCGGGCTGATCGCCGGCAGCGCGACCATCGCTACCGCGGTCCGGCCGGGAATTCGAGTCGTCGGAGTCGAGCCCGAAGCAGCCGATGACACCTCGCAATCGCTGACGGCCGGCCGGCGAGTGTCGATTGCCGTGCCGCGGACCATCGCGGACGGCCTGGCAGCCGAGACACCGGGCGAACTCACCTTCTCGATCAACCAGCGACTGCTCGACAGCATCGAGCTGGTCAGCGACAGCGAAATCCGCGCGGCAATGCGATTCGCCTTCGACCGACTGAAGCTGGTCGTGGAGCCGAGCGGGGCGACCGCCCTCGCCGCGCTGCTGTCCAGGCGGCTCCGGCACGCCGCACGCAGAATCGGCATCGTCATCAGTGGTGGCAACGTCGATTCGCGCCGGTTCGTCGAGCTACTTGCACACCACTAGAGCGGGGCGCGGGCGAGCAGGAAGCCGCGCCGTGACAGGAAGCCTTCGAGGTGGTCGGCGTGGTCGGCGCATGCCAGCCAGTGCTTCACCCGGGTAGCGTCGTGCAGCTTCGGATTGCGCCAGCTCAGGTCGGTCGTCGCGTCGGCGCGACATCCTTTCGCCGAGCAGCGCGGCGGCTCGGGGTCGGGTGGCACTCCGGAAACGGTACCGCCGCAGGGCACAGCCTCGTCCCGTACCGTCGATATGACTGATCGACGCACGCCCCGAGGAGACCTGCAGTGCGCGAAGCTTGCGAGCAAACAAATGTCGTCCGGCTTTGCCGGCCGAACGAGCGCGGCGAGGATCGGACGTGAACATCCCGCCGGGCAACCCGACTGAGCACACCCCCGCGACGGACGCCAGCGCCCTCGAACGGGTCATGTTCGAGATCAAGCGCGTGATCGTCGGTCAGGAGCGCCTGGTCGAGCGGATGCTGGTCAGCCTGCTGGCCCGCGGGCACTGCCTGCTCGAAGGCGTCCCGGGCGTGGCCAAGACCCTTGCCGTCGAGACCCTCGCCCGGGCGGTGAGCGGCTCATTCGCGCGGATTCAGTTCACTCCCGACCTGGTGCCTTCCGACATCGTCGGCACGCGCATCTACCGCGCCAGTTCGGAGCGCTTCGACACCGAGCTGGGCCCGGTGATGGCGAATTTCGTACTCGCCGACGAGATCAATCGCGCCCCCGCCAAGGTGCAGTCGGCGCTGCTCGAGGTGATGGCTGAGGGACATGTGACGATCGGAGGCCAGCGCTTCGACGTGCCGCAGCCCTTCCTCGTTCTCGCCACGCAGAACCCGATCGAGTCCGAGGGCGTCTACCCGCTTCCGGAGGCGCAGCGCGACCGGTTCCTGATGAAGATCAATGTCGACTACCCGACGACAGCCGAAGAGCGCGAGATCGTTTACCGGATGGGGGTCGAGCCGCCGACCGCGAACCCGGTGATCAGCACCGACGAGCTTGACCGCCTGCAATCGACCGTCGGGCGGGTCTTCGTCCATCACGCGATCGTCGACTACGTCGTGCGCCTCGTCGTCTGTACGCGCCGCCCCGCCGAGCACGGCATGCCCGACGTTGCGCAGTGGGTCAGCTACGGCGCCAGTCCGCGCGCCAGCCTCGGCCTCATCGCGGCCGGACGCGCGCTCGCGCTGCTGCGCGGTCGCGATTACGTGCTTCCGCAGGACGTGTTGGACGTCGCCGCGGACGTACTGTCGCACCGGCTCGTACTGAGCTACGACGCGGTCGCCGACGGCGTACCGGCCACGCATGCGGTGCGTCGGGTGCTGCAGAGCGTCCCGTTGCCGCAGGTCGCGCCGCGCCAGCGCGCCGGCGGTCCGGTCGAGGCCGCCGCCGCGCCGCAACAGAACCCGTGGGGCGAGCGCTCGGCATGAGCGAGAGTCCGGTCGCCCAGCGCGGGCCCTCCCTGGACCTCACCGCCGCCGAGCCACTACTTCGCCGCCTGGAGCTGACGGTCCGCAACCGGCTGGACGGGCTGTTGCAGGGCAACTACGTCGGCCTGGTGCCAGGCCCCGGCAGCGAGGCGGGGGAGTCGCGGCAGTACACGCCGGGCGATGACGTCCGGCGGATGGACTGGCCCGTCACAGCGCGTACCACCGTCCCACACGTGCGCCAGACCATCGCCGACCGCGAGCTGGAGGCGTGGCTCGTCGTCGATCTGTCGCCCAGCATGGATTTCGGTACGGCGCTGAGCGAGAAGCGCGAGCTGGTGCTCGCGGCGATCACCTCCGTCGTGCACCTGACCGTGCGCGGCGGTAACCGGGTAGGGGCAATCGTCGGCAACGGCACGGACGTATACCGCTTTCCCGCCCTGGGCGGCCGCAACCACGCGCGGTACCTGATGCGCCGCATCGCCGCGACCTCGCGGGCCGAGTCGGGTGGCTCAGCGTCACTGACGTCGATGCTGGAGTCGTTGCGGCGCCCGCCGCGTCGCCGCGGCCTGATCGCCGTGGTCTCGGACTTCCTCGAGCCCGTAGGTCCGTTCGAGCCGCCGTCCTGGGAACGGCCGTTGCGCGCGCTGTCCGAGCGCCACCAGTTGCTCGGCATCGAGGTGCTCGACCCCCGCGAGTTGGAGCTGTCGGCGGCCGGGCTGGTCACCTTCGTGGACCCGGAAACCGGGCGTCAACTCGAGGTGCAGACCTCGTCCGCCGCGCTGCGCCGCGACTACGCGGCCGCCGCGCAGGCCCAGCGCGCCGGGATAGACCGTGCGCTGCGGCACGCGGGCGCTGCGCACCTGCAGCTGCGCACCGACCGCGACTGGATCTCCGACGTCGTCCGATTCGTGGTCACGCGTCGGCGCGCCGCAGCGGGAGTGCGTTGATGCATTTCCTCTCGCCCGCGTGGCTGCTGTTGCTGCTGTTCGTGTTCGCATTGCTCGCGGCGTACGTCGTCGTGCAGCTGCGCCGCAAGAAGTACGTGGCCCGCTTCAGCAATGTCGAGCTGCTCGCCAGCCTGGCGCCGAGACGGCCCGGCTGGCGGCGGCACCTGACCTTCGCGCTGCTGCTCATCGCGCTGACCGTCCTTTCGATCGGGGTCGCCCGACCGTCGGCCGCGGTGAAGGTGCCGCGTGACCGGGCCACCGTCATCCTCGCAATCGACGTGTCGCTGTCGATGGAGGCCACCGACGTGCTGCCTTCGCGCATCGATGCCGCCAAGACGGCAGCCAAGCGGTTCGCGGATCTGCTGCCGTCGCGGATCAACCTCGGGCTCGTCGCCTTCGGCGGCAACGCGAATCTGCTCGTCTCGCCGACCGTCGACCGGCAGCCGGTGAAGGCGCAGATCGGCAGGCTGCAGCTGCAGGAGTCGACCGCGATCGGCGAGGCCGTCTTCTCCTCGCTGCAGGCGATCAACGTGTTCGCGCAGGCGACGACGGCCAAGGGCGACAAGCCGCCGCCCGCGCGCATCGTGCTTCTGAGCGACGGTTCGAACACCGTGGGACGACCGGTGAGCCAGGCGGTCGACGCCGCCAAGCAGGCGAACGTGCAGGTCTCGACGATCGCGTTCGGCACGCCGTCGGGCACCGTCACCTACCGCGGCGACACGATCCCGGTGCCTGCCGACGAGCAGACCCTCGGTCAGATCGCCGCGCAAACCGGCGGGTCGTTCCATACGGCTGCGTCGGTGCAGGAACTGGAGTCGGTCTATAGGGACATCGGGTCGCAGATCGGCTACACGACGGTGCGCCGCGACATCAGCTGGCGCTTCCTCGCCGCCGGGCTGATCGTGCTGCTTGCCTCGGCCGCGACATCGATGCTCTGGGCGGGACGGCTGGTCTAGCTACCGCTGCGGGTCGAGGACCAGTTTGCCGACCGAGCTGCGCTCGCGCAGCGCGCGATGCGCGTCTGCGGCGTGCTGCAGCGAATAGGTGGCGCCTACCAGAGGGCGCAGCTGCTTCGCCGCGATGAGCTGCAGCAGGTCGGTGACCGCGGCGGCGAGTAACCCCGGACGCTGCACGAGATGCATGAGCCAGAATCCGATGACACCTTGACTGCGCCCCATCAGCGTCGCGGGCGCGATCGGCGCCGCCGGCGTGCGCGACGCCATCCCGAACACGGCCAGCCGTCCGAGCGGCGCGAGCGCGGCCAGGCTCTGGTCGAACACCGCGCCGCCGGTCATCTCCAGCACCACGTCGACGCGCTTGCCGTCATTGGCTGCTCGCAGTGCCGCAGTGAGGTCGGTGACCGTCGAGTCGACCGCCGCATCGGCGCCGAGGTCGAGCGCAACCTGCCGCTTCGCCTCGCTGGACGCGGTGGCGATGACCCGCCCGGCACCCCAGCGCCTCGCGAGCTGGACGGCGATCGTCCCGACCCCGCCAGCACCGGCGTGGACGACGACGCTCTCACCCTCTTGCAGGTGCGTGCTGGTCCGCAGCAGGTGCCAGGCGGTCGCGCCCTGGACGAGGGTCGTGAGCGCCGCACCGTCGCCGACAGCGTCCGGGATCGGGAACAGAGCCCGCGGGTCGGTCGCGATCTTCTGCGCGTACCCGCCGGAGCCGATCAGGCCGAGGCGACGTTGCCCGTCCGCGCTGCAGACGACCACCTCGCTGCCCGGGATCAGCGGCAGCACCTGCTTGGCGAGGTAGGTGTCCTCGATCTGGTGCGTGTCCGCGTAGTTCACGCCTGCCGCGAGGACGTCGAAGAGTTGTTCGTCCGGGCCCGGGACCGGGTCGGCCAGCTCGTTCACGACCAGCGTTTCGGGTCCGCCGAATTCGGTGATTTGGATGCCCCGCACGTCCGGGGACGCTACTCGCCGCCGTCCCACGAGCTTTCCCCGCCAGTGGTCGGCCGAAGGCCGCGAAACCGAGCACCAGCGAGGAAGACCCGCGCGAAACGCCCTACGACCCCGGATCGACTAGCGTCTCAGACGTGAGCGAAGCTTGCGAGCGAACTAAAGTGATCGGGCTCAGACGCTCCGGCGCCGAGCAGAACGAGCGCAGCGCGGCTCGGACGTGACGGCGAGCAGCGGACAGGACGCGGCCGGCCGAGTCGTGCTGGTCACCGGAGGCAACCGCGGCATCGGTCTGGCCATCGCGCGTGCCTTCGTTGCGAACGGCGACCGGGTGGCCGTGACCCACCGCAGCAGCGCAGCCGCGGAAGGGCTGTTCGGCGTCCGGTGCGACGTGACCTCGGCCGGCGACGTCGATGCCGCCTTCAGTGCCGTCGAGGACGAACTCGGACCGGTGGAGATCCTCGTCGCCAACGCCGGCCGGACCGACGACACGCTGCTGCTGCGCATGAGCGAGGACTCGTTCCAGCAGGTCCTCGATACGAACCTGACAGGCGCCTACCGCGTCGCCAAGCGGGCCGCCCAGGGCATGCTCAAGAAGCGTCGGGGACGGATGATCTTCATCTCGTCCGTCGTCGCGTTCCTCGGATCGCCGGGCCAGGCGAACTACGCGGCTAGCAAGGCCGGGCTGGTCGGGCTCGCACGCGCGATCGTGCGCGAACTCGGCAGCCGTTCCATCACCGCAAATGTGATCGCGCCGGGCTTCATCGACACCGCCATGACCGCCGAGCTCGGCGAGGCGCGGCGGGCGGAGGTGCTCAACCAGGTACCGCTCAAGCGGTACGGCACGCCCGACGAGGTGGCGGGCGCCGCGCTGTATCTCGCTTCTGATGCAGCCGCATACGTGTCCGGCGTGGTGCTGCCCGTCGACGGCGGGCTCGGCATGGGGATCTGACAGAGGGGACGGCCATGGGGTTGCTCGACGGCAAGCGCCTGCTCATCACCGGCGTCATCACCGACGCGTCCATCGCGTTCTCGGTCGCGCGTCTGGCGCAGCAGGAGGGCGCGCAGCTCGTACTCACCGGATTCGGGCGGATGTCGCTCGTCGAGCGCGTCGCCCGCAAGCTGCCCGATGCGCCCCCCGTCGTCGAGTTGGACGTGTCGGACCAGGAGCAGCTCGATACGCTCGCCGACCGCGTCCGTGAGCACGTCGACGGCCTCGACGGGGTGCTGCATGCGATCGGGTACGCCCCGCCGTCCTGTCTCGGCGGTGGCTTTCTGGACGCGCCGTGGGCGGACGTCAGCACCGCCGTACAGGTCTCGACATTCTCGCTGAAGTCGCTGGCCGTCGCGGCGCTGCCCCTGTTCGGCGAGGCGGGTGCCTCGATCGTCGGGCTAGACTTCGACGCGCGCGTCGCCTGGCCCGCGTACGACTGGATGGGCGTGGCCAAGGCCGGCCTCGAGTCGACCGCGCGCTACCTGGCCCGTGAACTCGGCCCGAGGAAGGTGCGCGTCAACCTGATCGCTGCGGGACCGTTGCGCACCATGGCGGCCAAGAGCATCCCGGGTTTCTCGGAGTTCGAGAGCGCGTGGGACGGGCGCGCTCCGCTGGGATGGGACAACGAGGACGCGACCGCTGTCGCGCGCAGCACTCTCGCGCTGCTGTCGGACTGGTTTCCCGCCACGACCGGCGAGCTGATCCATGTGGACGGCGGCTTCCATGCGATGGGCGTCTGAGTGACCGGTACCCCCGAAAAGCAAGCGTTGCTGATCCTGTCCTTCGGCGGCCCGGAGGGGCACGAGGACGTCATGCCGTTCCTGCGCAATGTCACGCGTGGGCGCGGCATCGCGCCGGAGCGGCTGGACGCGGTGGCCGAGCACTACCACCACTTCGGCGGCGTCTCCCCGATCAACCAGCAGAACCGGGCGCTGATCTCGGCCGTCGAGAAGGACCTTGCGGCACACGGCCTCGAACTGCCGGTGTACTGGGGCAACCGCAACTGGAAGCCCTACGTGGCCGACGCGGTACGCCGGATGCGCGACGACGGGGTACGGCGTGCGCTGGTGTTCGCGACCAGCGCGACGTCCTCGTTCTCCGCGTGCCGCCAGTATCGCAACGACCTCGCTCAGGCCCGTTCGATGGCCGGCACGAATCCGCCGGACCTGGTCAAGCTGCGGCACTACTTCGATCATCCCGGCTTCGTCGCCGCGAATGTCGACGGTGTGCGCGCGGCGCTTGCGTCGCTGCCGGCGGACGTCCGCGATCAGGCACGCCTGGTGTTCACCGCGCACTCGATCCCGGTGTCGATGAACGACTCGTCCGGGCCCCGGGCGGACGGCCTCTACGAACGCCAGCACCGCGACACCGCCCGCCTCGTCACGACCCGGGTACGCGGGCCGGCGGCCGAGTTCGACCTGGTCTGGCAGTCGCGTTCCGGACCGCCGCAGGTGCCGTGGCTCGAGCCGGACGTCAACGACCACCTTAGGGACCTGGCCGGGCGGGGCGTGCGCGCCGTGGTGCTCAGCCCGATCGGTTTCGTGTCCGACCACGTCGAGGTGATCTGGGATCTCGACACCGAGGCGCGCGAGACAGCCGCCGGGCTCGGCCTGCGGATTGCGCGCGCCGCGACGCCGGGCACCCATCCCGGGTTCGTCACGATGATCCGCGAGCTGGCGCAGGAACGACTCGCGGGCGACGAGCCGAAGTCGCTGGGGACGCTCGGGTTGTGCGGCATCGACTGCCCGCTCGGTTGCTGCCCGGTACCCCGGCGTCCATGACCTTTGCGGACGGCCCGGAAATCGAGCTGCCCCGCGGTGACGTCACGCACGGCGTCGTGCGGGTCGGGGACACCGTGCGGCGCCCGCGGCAGGAGACCAGCGCCGGGGTCGCGGCATACCTGGGTCACCTCGAGGCGGTCGGCTTCGACCGCGCGCCGCGCTACCTCGGCACCGACGCGCAGGGACGCGACGTGCTCAGCTTTCTCGACGGCGATGTGCCGGGCGACCCGATCGAGGGGTGGGCTGCGTCCGACGGGGTACTCGCCGCCGCCGCGCGGCTCACCCGCATGCTGCACGACGCGAGCGAGAGCTTCGTGCCGAGCGCGCCGATGCGCCCGGCCGTGCCGGGACGCCCGCCGACCCCGCTGCCGGACGGCGAGGCACGACTGATCGCGCAGCGCGACATCACGCCGCAGAACACCGTGTTCCGCGACGGGCTGCCCTGGGGGCTGATCGACTTCGACCTGTCGGACTGGACGACTCGCTCGGTCGACCTGGCCAACACCGCGATGCACTGGGTGCCGCTGTGCGACCCCCACGATCGGGTCCCGGTCCATGCGAATGTCGACGTCCGTCCGCGCTTGCGGCTGATGCTCGACGCCTACGGTCGGGACGCGGTGGACGCGAGCCGATTGCTCGACGCTGCCGAACTGCGTTTCGCCGCGTCCTACGACGTCATGCGCTGGAACGCGGAGCAGTACGGCGGCGGCTGGGCGCGGATGTGGGACCAGGGCGTCGGCGAGGTGATCCGCCGGCGAGTCGCCTGGTTCGTCCGCGTCCGGCCCGAGCTGGCCGCGGCACTGGATGAGTTGTACGGCGCTGGATGGAACGGCCCGTCGTGACTCGATGATCGGGCGCGGCGGCTCGGTTTCGGTTGCTTGCGGCGCAGTTCGCCCTGGCCTCAGACGAGCAACGGTTCGAGATCATTGCTGGCGATTTTCAAAGCATCGCGATCATCGGTGTTCTGCTCCATCAGAGCAAGCATCGCGCCAGCGAACATGCGTAGACCGTCCGACGAGGCGGGGCTGCGGCGGCACCGCTTCCGCATGTCGCGTCACCCGGCCTCAGCGGGACAGTGCGTTGTAGCCGGCGAGGCGGGCGCGGCGGACCGCGGTCTCGAGCGGACGCAGCGCGCTGTCGCGCGCCGCGAGGCCGAACCTGTCGATCGCGCCGCCGAGTTGATCGGCACCGGCGATGGCGAGCACCGACTGCAGCCGCTCGGCCTGCGCAAGCAACGCGACGGCTCGCGCCGGGAACCCGGGCGGTAGCTCGAGGTGCTCACCCGCGCGGCGGGCGCCGGCCAGCGCCGGCGCGATGTCGTCGGACGACGCGGCGACGTCCGCGGCTGTCAGGGCGCTCGCGCACTCGCGGATGGCGGTCGTCAGCTCGTACTGGGCGTCGCCGAGTTGCTGGTGGTCCGCCGGGATGTCCTCGATCGCGAAGGCCTGCCAGGTCACGCTCGGCGGTGCGCTGCTCGGGGAGTAGTCGACGATCGCCGGGACGATACCGATCCCGCTGCCGCAAACCGCCTCGCCGACGTCGAGCGCGCATGCCCGGAAGTCGGCCGGACCGGGGACGCCGCGCACGTCCCCGGCGACCGGTAGCACGAGGCGCACCGGCTCGCCCGACTGCCGCCACCCGACGAGCAGGTCGAGCAGCGAGTCGTACGCGTCCACCTGGTGCGGCGCGTCGTCGCCCGTGACGGCGTCGAGGACCTGGTCCGGTCCGACTGTTCCCGCTATCCAGGCGGACATCCACGCCGCGAGCACTCCGGACCGCAGACGGGCCATCAGCTCAGCCGGGCCCGCTCGTCCGTCGCCCAGGCTCCGAGCAGCCCGCGATAGTGCGCCACGAAGTAATCGTGCTCGTGCGCCGGGAACGTGGAGTGCACGGTGTCGACGAGCAGCCGGTCGAAGTCCGCGCCCTCGATCCAGCCGAGCACCACGTCGTCCAGATGCGCCAGGCGGCTTGCGCAGAAGTCCTGATACCGCTCGACCTCGAAATAACCGTCCGCCAGCTCGCGGTACCGGGCCAACTTCTCGTCGTAGTTCAGGTCGGTGCGGTCGGCGATGTCGAAGTAACGCCGCGTGTCGAGGTCATAGCGCGGTCGCCGTCCGGTCGCCGTGCAGAACACCGCCCACCGGACCAGCGTCTTGATCGCCCAGGGAAAGTAGTAGTGCAGGCTGGTGATCGCGACGTCCGGGCAGGCGTTCGCGTAGTCGATCGGGTAGACCCGCCCGTCCTTGATGAGCGTTTCGCAGGAGTTGAACTCCCAGCGGAAGAAGGCATTGACCAGCCGTCCGATCGACACCGTCTCCGCACCGGTGGCCGGGTCGAGGAAATCGTGCGTCACCGAGTAGCGCGCGTGCATGGGCTGGTCCGGGTCGAAGTTCATCACCATCGTCTCAGCGCCGATGGACAGGCTGCGGGCGAAGACCTCGTAGCCGTCGACGGACTTCTGCAGGTGCATCAACCGCTGTCCGGACTCGTCGTAGGCGCGGTGCAGCTCAGCATTGTTGCGGATCTGGCTGACGCCTACCCATGCGCCGCCGTCGTAAGGCTTCATGAATAACGGATAACCGAGCCGCTCGGCGATCGCCTCGAGGTCGAAGGGCTGGTTGTATCGGGCCGCGGTGTAGATGTACTTCGCGTGTTCGGGCGGGTTCTTGTACGGGACGAGGACGGTGTCCGGGACGTGCAGCCCGAGTCGGATCATCGCGCAGTACGCGGCGTGCTTCTCCATGCTCTGAAAGGTGAACGGGCTGTTGAGCAGGTACACGTCGTCGATGAGGGCGACCTTCTTCAGCCACTCGCGCGGGTGGTAGTACCAGTAGGCCAGCCGGTCGATGACCAGCCCGTAGCGCGGCCTGGTCCGCAGGTCGAACGGCTCGATGGTGACCCGCTCGACATCGTACGCATGTTCGGTTCCGCTACCGTCGGTGATCGTGCCCAGGCGGCGGACGATCGCCTCGAACGCGGTTGGCCAGTCCTGCTCGGTGCCGAGCAGCAGACCGATGAGGTGGGTGGTGTCGGACACGTCGGCTCCTCAGCACAGTCGCGGAAGGTGGTGACGCAGTTGCGCCTGCCAGGACGGCCAGTCGTGCGGGACGTCGTGGCCCCACACGTCCAGCTCGGTGCGAATGCCCTTGCTGGACAGCAGATCGGCGAAGGCGCGGGTGCTCTGCAGAGCGCCGGTAGGGGACTCCTCGAACGCGCCCTGCCCGACGACGAGTAGCAGGCTGATCCGCTCCCGCAGCCAGTCGAGGTGCCCGCCGCTGAGATTGGCGACATAGGCCATCGGATTGTTGAAGTAGGTCGCCTCGCCGTGCTCGCCCCACGCATTCCAGGTGGACGGGTCGTAGTTGCCGGACAGGCCGATCGCCATCGGGAACACGCGCGCGTGCCGGAGCGTGAGATTGACGGCATGGAACGCACCGAGGCTGCAGCCGAGCGTGGTGATCTCCAGCTGTCCGCCGCAGTCGTCGGCGACCCAGGACGCGACCTGGCTGCGTACCCACGACTCGTACTCGCCGTGGCGCCGCGCCCGCTCCTCGATGGGGACCGACCGGTCAGCCCAGGTGACGTCGTCGGCGCTGTCGACGCAGTACAGCTTGACCCGTCCCGCCTCGATCAGATCGGCGACCGCGTCGACCATGCCGTTGTTCTCGAAGTCCTCCGCCCGTCCCTGCTCGGTCGGGAACACCAGGACCGCCCGGCCGTAATGGCCGTAGGCGATCAGCGAGGCGGGTCCCAGCTGGACCCGGTCACGACGCATCCCGCGCCACCAACGACGTGATCAGCTCGGTGAGATTCGGGTGCAGCGCGTCGCGCCAGGCGATGTAGTTGTGGGCGTCGCGGACGACCCGAGGCCGGGTGGGGTAGCCCAACCGTCGCAGGCTCGCCGCCATCCGCCGGTTGTTGGCGAGGTTCTCCTCGGCTAGCCCGCAGGTCATTACCGTCCGGACGGGGTCGTCGTCCTCGCGCGCGTCATGTACCGACGCGACGAATGCGGTCACGCGGTCGAAGCCGCTGAACCCGGACTCCTGTGCGTCCAGATCGGGCGTGAAGAAGCTGCCCGACTGAAGGAACAGGCCGGCGAACGTCCCGGGGTACGAGCGGTGCGCGTGCAGCATCCCCAGCGCTCCGAGACTCACGCCGATGCCGATGCGCAGGGTGGACGCGGCGATCTCGTCCACAGCCGGAACCACGCGCCTGACCAGGGTTTCCGCGTACGCCGGATCGGCCGAGTACCACGAGTCACGCTCGCCCGGCGCGAGCAGCAGAGCCCGCACCGGCGGCAAGGCGCCGCCAGCGATCGAGGCCTTGAGAAAGCGGGTAAGGCCGCCGAGATCGGCGTACTCGGGTCCGTCGTGGACGACGAGCAGTGGGGCCGCCGCGCCGGACAGCGAGCGGGGCGACCAGAGCGTCGCGCTCACGGTGCCCTCGAGCAGTGGCGCATCGATGTCGATCGGCTGCTCGTCGGTGTCGAGGTCGGGACCGTCGAGCCACGCCGGCTCCTGATAGCCGGGTATCTGCAGCACCGACTTGTCGCCGAAAGCCCCGGTCGCACGCAGCGGGTTGGCCGGGTCCGTGATCGTTGCCCGGTCGCCGTTGCGGTCCTCAATTTCGAACAAATACTCGATGCGGTCGACGGGCGGACGCGGAAGTTGCAGCCGCCATTCGTAGCGATCGCGGGTGAACGCCACATCGCCGAGACCGAGCTCCTGCACGAGGCGCACGCCGGCCAGGCGCCGGTAGCGGTCGGCGAGCACGAAGCTCACGCCGTCCGTTTCGACCCCAGGCCCGTCGATGGCGGTCCGCGGCTGCATTTGCTGAACCTATCGACGGGTGCGCTTGCTCGCACGTCGTAGTACCTCCTCGATCCGCGTAGACCGCTGATCTTGGATCCGGGTGCCACTATGGATTCATGCCCGTCTGGTTGATCTGGTTGATCCTCTCGGGCGCGCTTGCCGGGGGTGAGGCGGCGACCGGCACCTTCGTGCTGCTGATGATGTCCGGCGGAGCTGCCGCCGGCGCGGTCACCGCCGCGGTCGGTGCCCCGCTGCTGGCGCAGGTGGTCGCCGCGGTGCTGGCGACGTTCGCGCTGCTCTGGCTGGTGCGGCCGGTCGCGATCCGGCACCTCAACCCGGGCCCGGCAGCGATCACCGGCACCGACGCGCTGGTGGGACGCGAAGCGGTCGTCCTCGCACCAGTCACCCGCGACGACGGACGGGTGCGGCTCAACGGAGCCGAGTGGTCGGCGCGCGCGAAGGACCCGAGACAAGTTCTCGCGGTCGGCACCCTGGTCACGGTCATCGCGATCGAGGGTGCGACCGCGGTCGTCTGGCAGGACCCGTTCGGCTGAGAGAGGAAACCCATGAATGCCGCTGCAATCGCCGCGATCATCATCGCGGTAGTCGTGATCCTGGTGATCTCAAGGATGGTGCGCATCGTGCCGCAGGCGCGCGCCGGCGTCGTCGAGCGGCTCGGCCGCTACGTGCGCACCCAGGGCCCCGGCCTGACCCTGTTGCTGCCGTTCGTCGACCGGATGCGTCCGATGATCGACCTGCGCGAGCAGGTGGTCAGCTTCCCGCCGCAACCGGTGATCACGTCGGACAACCTCACGGTCGGCGTCGACTCGGTGATCTACTTCCAGGTCACCGACCCGCGAGCCGCGTCCTATGAGATCCAGAACTACATCCAAGCCGTCGAACAGCTCACGATCACCACGCTGCGTAACGTGATCGGCTCGCTGAACTTGGAGCAGGCGCTGACCAGTCGGGACTCGATCAACACCCAGCTGCGCGGGGTGCTGGACGAGGCGACCGGGCCGTGGGGCATCCGCGTCGCGCGTGTCGAGATCAAAGCGATCGACCCGCCACCGTCCATCCAGGACGCGATGGAGCAACAGATGCGTGCCGACCGGAACAAGCGCGCCATCATCCTCACCGCAGAGGGCGCCCGCGAATCGGCGATCAAGACTGCGGAAGGCGAAAAGGCCGCCCAGATCCTGGCCGCCGAGGGCCAGAAGCAGGCGGCGATCCTGGCCGCGGAGGCCGAGCGGCAGTCGCGCATCCTGCGTGCCGAGGGCGACCGGGCCGCGCGCTATCTCACCGCGCAGGGCCAGGCCAAGGCGATCGAGACGACCTTCGGCGCGATTCACGCGGCCAAGCCCGATCCGGCGCTGCTCGCCTACCAGTACCTGCAGACGCTGCCGCAGCTTGCACAGGCCGAAGGCAACACGTTCTGGGTGATCCCGAGCGAGGTGACCACGGCCCTGAAGACGCTGAGCAGCGCGTTCGGCGGCGACACCGCGAGCCCGCCAGCGGCACCCCAGGCCAGGGCCGGCCCGGTGACCGGCGCTGCCGCCGCAGCCCTGGCAGCCGACGGGCCGGGACAGCCCGGCCCGGTCGCGAACGGGGAGCCAGCCAGGGCGGAGCAGGCGGTCGCGGAGGAGGCGGCCCGCACGAGGGAAGAGGTCGAACAGGTGGAGCAGGAAGTTGCGGCAGTCCAACGGCAGGTGGCCGAGGCGGAGGGGGCCAGCCCCCGCTAGCGCGCGGGATGCAGGCGCCTGTCTCGGGTCAGAAACTGACCGCGAGGCCAATAGTGAGCAGCGCGCCGCACGCCAGCTGCAGCCGACCCATCTGCCCCAGCGCACCGATCGGCGCGCGGCCGTCCGCGCCCGGCCGCCGAGTGGCGTGGCCTTGCCAGCATCGCTGAGGGGTTACGAACTGGGCAGGTGCTGGCCGCTGAGGGGCCCACATGCTGGCCGTCGAGGCGCCGGTACCGGGCGCCGGCTGGCCGGCTTCGCAGGGTGCAACACCGCGGTGAATCTGCCGGGGGCAGCGCCGTCACATGGAGCCACAACCGCGGCGTGTCCCGGCACGCCGGGAACGCATCGCGCGTACTTGCGGGCTCGACGCCAAACTTGAACCAGGCTGAGTGGGAAACAGTCATGGGTGGAGCACAGAACGATCCTTCTCGGGCGCTCTTACCCGTCGAACGATCCTGATAGGAACCGCCCCGAACGGCGGATATACGCGCGGCCCTCACCATGGATCAGCCACGCTCTGTCATCGCTGGCATCCTCCAGCCCGGCCCAGCGGCAAGGTCGTTCCGAGTCGGCAGACGCGTACGACTGCAGGCAGATGGTGACGACCGCGGTGATCGGCTAGCTACCGCAAGGCAGGCCGAGTGCCTCGGGGTGGGTCCGGCGGTAGTGCTCAGTCAGGACCTCGCTGAGATCGCCTGGCCGGTATGCGACGGTGCGGTGACAGATCTGGCAGCGCGTGACCGGAAGTTGGGTAATGGTCACGGGGAAGCGTCGGGAACTTGAAGTGCTCATCACTTCTATGATGCCAGCCCAACTGGAGTGATCTTGCCATCTGGGTACATGCACGCCACGCGGCATGACAGGACGTTCGCGCGTGACGCGGATGTCTGCGGCCAGCAGTGCACGGCGTCCGCGGGCGAGTGTGATCCGTGGGAGTCTCCTGCAAAACGAGGTTGCAGCGATGGCACAGAACGGAGGGTCGGATTTCGGCGATAATGGGGCGCGACAGCGGCGCTATACGGATGGTGACGATGAACACGTTCACGAGCATCCTGACCGGGATCGGTATCGGCCTGGCTACCTCGGTGACGGTCTGGTTCCTGACGCTGCTTTTCCTCGCTCCCAAGGTGCGCATCGAAGAACTGCGCTCAGGCGAGGGAAATGCGATCTGGCCCTCGTATCAGTTCCGCGTCGCCAGCCGCCGCTGGCGGCGGGATCTCATCGATGTCCAGGTCCACTGTGACCTGCGCATTCCCCATCACGCAGATCAGGAGAACGTGCTGAAACTCAAGGCGTCCAGCACCTCATTTCCATTCGTGCCGGCCGACTGGGAACGGAGGATAACTGTTTCGATGGAACCAACCTCCCTGACCGAGGATTTTGGCCAGCCCGAGCTGAAAAAGCGACTCGATGAGCTCAACCCGAGGAAAGAACTCTCCGATATTTCATCCCTACGCGACGTCTTTCGCCTGATCCCCGGGTCCCGCATCGAGGTGGTCGTCTTCGCCAGCGACCCACTGAGCGGGGCGCGGTGCGCGAGCCGTGAGTCGCTTATTCCCGGGCAGCAGCCAGCAACCGTTACCAGCCATCGGGACGGCGGGTAATGACCGCTCGGACCACTGGATTGACAGATTCGCGACTCGCCACCGATCGGCAGAAAGGCGACCGAGGAGCTGGCGGACAACGAGCGAGCTGGCATCCGCACACCATCGGCGGCCGAAGAGGATGTCAGCGCGAAGAGCTGGCCTCAGGCCAGGCGACCTTACCGGCGAGCCGCTCGGGGTTGATGAGCACGACCGCCTTTTCCGCCAGTGCTTTCGCAGAGGAGGTGCGCGCTGCAGAGAGGTAATCGCGGAGGACTGCGGCCGGTTCGGCGTCAAGCAGCACGTCGAGTGATCGCCCGAGGAGGTCTACGCGACGGCCAGTGAAGGACGGCGGGTCCTCGCGGTATCGTCCGAATTTCGAGGGGCCGTAGTCCGCCGTTCCCCGCCATCGGTACGGGAATGGCCCGTCGCTGCGCGCGGCGTAGAAAGACCAGACGTCGAAGTCCTTGACGCCGGTTCTTGCGTCCAGATAGTGGAGGGCGGCCCCCTGGCAGAGCGCCCTGCAGAGAAGCCGCCCGGCGTAGCGTCCCGCACCCTGCGGGTGGCGGGCGAAGAGCCTGGCCTCGACGTCGGCGGCGAGGTTGGCCAGGTGCAGGAGGTCATTCCTGTCGATGCGCGTTAGCGATCGCCCGGAAGGGGTCTTCATCCGCCCAGGATCCCATCTGGTGGCCCGGCGGCAAGCCCCTCACAGCGGCAGGCGCTGCATGCGAGTAACTGGAAGCAATCGCACGGACAATCCCGCTGCCACGTGAATGGTGTGGTGCGGCTCCGTTGACGTGCCATGCCGTATCGGCTTCCGCGCTGGGCATCCCCCACGTGCTCACCCCGTGGGCAGCGAGCACTGCCACCGACGGCCGCCGCCTCAGCC